>JBBTEQ010000001.1:0-4012 GCA_038042235.1 Bdellovibrionota bacterium
TACCAATTTTATTTACGGGTCTATTTATCGCGGTTTTGCATTCGATGATACCCACTCATTGGTTGCCATTTGTTATGGCATCCCGCAGCCAAAAATGGAGTTGGTCAAAAACACAATCGATACTTTTAATTGCCGGGCTTGGCCACGTGATTATGACGACTATTTTAGGCGCTGGGATTTTTGTTTTAGGTTTGGGTGTTTATCATAACATTCAAAAATATTTTATTGGTATTGCCAGTCTTTCAATCGCCTTATTTGGCGCTTACCAGATTTATCAATACAAGAAAGGTCACAAACATTCGCACTGTGATCATCAACATGCGCATAGTCACTCGGATGAATTAAAAATAAAATCCAATGATGGTTGGGCGATATTAAGTTTGTTGTCGCTTTTAACTTTTTCACCTTGCGAAAGTTTTTTGCCGGTCTATTTAAGTGCGGTCGGCTATGGTTGGGCAGGTTTTGTGCTTCTGAGTTTGGTCTTAGCAGTGGGTACACTTGTAACGATGCTCGGTTTTACTTGGGTTTCAAGTAAGACTTTAAATAAATATAAAATGGATTGGCTTGAGGATCATGAAAGACTGATTAGTGGCCTTGGGCTCATAGTTCTTGCCGTTATCTTGGTGATTATTGAAAGCTCACATTTGTTGGAGTCGTAGTTGAGAGTTGTAATCCCTTGGAATGAATTAGAGGTTTCGGTTACACGCTCGTCAGGGGCGGGGGGCCAGCACGTTAATAAAACCAACTCGGCGGTGCAGTTACGATTTTCAGTATCTAAGTCTTTGGTGCTTTCGGATTTTCAAAAAGAAAGAATTTATGCAAAATTATCTAACCGCTTAGTGCAAGGCGATGAAATTCTGGTCCGAAGTGAGGAAGAGCGCGATCAAAAAAGAAATAAAGAAACAGCTTACGAAAATTTAAATCGAATTATTAATATGGCCTTAGTCGTTCCTAAAAAAAGAATTGCCACCAAACCCAAAAAAAGCTCGGTGCATAAACGACTCAATGAAAAAAAGAGTCGTGGCGAAATTAAAAAAACTCGATCTGAAAAAATAAAGTGGTAACTGTGACCTACAATGAGATAGCTATTTAAGGGCTTTTATTTTTATTTCTATCCGAATCTATGGCTCCGGATAATGATTTAATTTTTGCTCTCATAGCGGCTGGCATTCTTTGGTAAAATGCAGCCGGATTACTTTGTGCTTCGGCCATAATTTCGGCCATTTTAGCAGGATCGCCCTTAGAAATTTCGACCAACCAAGGCATTAAATCGGCAGATATATTGTACATTTCTTGTTTATATTGCGGATTTCCACGAGCTGTAATACTTGCGTTTTTGTCAACTGCTTTGGCTTCTGGGGTATCTAGGGCTTCTTTTTGAACCCGTGCTGGATTCTTAAGTAATTTCTGAGTTTCAGCAAGGGCTTTCGAATTGATATCGTCATTGGCATAAAGACTGTAACAAGAAAAAAATGTTAACACCAAAATTAATTTTATCATATAGGCTTATCGGCATAAATAAGATTTTACTTAAATTTGATATTAGAGCTCTTTAAAATTAAAGAGTTTATGATCCATTAAATGACTAGGCTTGGTATTTTGTAGGGCATTTGTAAAGGAGGCCGCCAAGTTCGGAATTTCAGTTTCTAAATCGCGAATTAATTTTTTCATGCGTTTGCGTTTAAGGCCTTCTTGAGAACCGCACAGGTTGCAGGGGATTACTGGAAAATTCCAAACTTGAGCCAGCTCAATTAAATCTTTTTCAGCCACAAAAGTCATTGGCCTGATAACAGTGTTTCTATCATCATCCGAACGTAATTTGGGCGGCATGGTTGATAGTTGGCCGACATAAAATAAATTGAGCAAAGTGGTTTCGATCACATCATCGCGGTGGTGGCCCAGGGCCATTTTTGTGAATTTATTTGCATAGGCATAATCATACAAAATGGCGCGTCTGAGCTTAGAACAAAGCGAGCAATAAACACCATCTTTGATTTTATCAGTTACAATGGAATAAGTATCTTTTTGAAGAATATGAAGTGGGATGCCTTCATTTTTAAACCATGCTTGATAGAGTTCCGCATCAAAACCCGGTTGTTTTTGATCCAACAGAACGGCCTCAAAAGTAAAATTAATTTCAGAACGTTTTTGAATTTCATTAATAAAAATACTCAATATCGATGAATCTTTACCACCAGAGACGCAAACCATCAGTTTATCGCCTTCTGCGAGCATATTAAATTCAGCCAAAGCCTGAGTGATTTGCTTTCTAATTTTAACCGCAATGGGGTGATTGCGATCTACGGTTTGAATAGTTGGCATATGGGCTGAGATTAAACTAAAAAAAACCCACTGGCCAGCCAAAAGTCGAGGTTCTTTAAAGTTATTACTAAAACGTACCGAAAAGAGAATTATGAATAGTTTATACATTAAATCTATAAGATGGATGTTTGTTCATCTGGCCTGTTTAACGATGGTTTTTACGCCTGTAGCCATGGGACAAGAGGCTAAAAGAGTTTCAAAAGCGAAGATGCAAACCGCTATCGATATGCTGGGTTTAAATCGGCAAATGACAGTAGGTGAGTTTTACCAAAAAAATAAATATTTATTTCCGCCTCGAATTCAAAAACAAATCGAACCTATGATGACGGCTTTTAAAAATCAAATGATGCCAACCTTTGAAGTTTTATCATCAAAGACCACCTCCGGTGAAGAAATCGCAACCATCCGGGCTTCTCAGGGATCTGAATTATTGAATGTTCAATGGTTCGGTGAATCTGAAAGAATGTTTAAATTTCAAAATACGAATATTAGCGAAATCGACGTTATCAACTTTGACGATATGTTCACGCGTATCATTGCCAGTGATGAGAAGTACAGAAAGCAGATCGAACCAAAATCATCTAAAAAAATCTCAAAAACGGCAACACGTCCAAAATATCCTGATGTTACAAAGGCTGAATGGAAAACCATGTCTGCCTACAACAAGGTCAGCTATGTGGTTAATTTAAGATTGTTATTACAGGATGCTCGCAACGTATTAAGAGCAAAAGAAGCTTTAGGTAAAAATTCAAAGAAAAATAAAAAAACATCTGAATACTTTCTTGAAAAGAATAAACATTTTTTTGCATTATTTTTCGGACAAGATGTTGAAGCAGCTGCAGCTAGAAGCTGTATAGTGGCCGGATATGTTTCTGAGTATAGGGGATCGTCTTGCAGTGTTAAGGGCATAGACAAATCCTATGAAGGCAAAGAAAATACCATGTACATTAAAGCAAGAAATATTTGTGCACAAAAAAAACAAATGGCCTGCAACCCTTATGTTTTCGGTACCCCGGGTGGGTCGCCAACATGCGTAACTCCACAACTTAATGATTCCAGTTTTCAAACGGCCACCCATTGGGATGGACCGTGCGACAGCAACAGTCGGCTTTCAAATTCTCAATCTAATATTCCAACAAATAAAAAAATAACTAGTGGCCGATATGAAGATGGAAACTTATTGCCAGATGATGAGCGAAGAAAGTTATTTAGTAGCGAGCAGGGAAAAGATAACTATAGATTAACGGAAGACTATCTTTTAGGTATTTTAAAATTTCAAGGTAAGGTCGGATCAGACGTAAAAAAACTAGTCATTGATGATGAAATTTTGGAGCAAATTAAAAAAGATAAAATACATTTTGATGCTCAAATTTCTGCCGCAAATGCAAGCTGTAAACAAGAGTCTGAAGCCACTAGTAAAAACAGTAAGATAGTTCATGAAAAAAATTATTGGCAAGCCTGTGATCAGCTTCACAGTAGGTATTTGTTTATAGATGAGTTATTAGCAGCTAAGTGTGGAACGAATACTTTTAATCCGAAAACTTTAAAGTGTACATGTAGTCAACTAGATGATTCTAAAATGCCGGGTTCTCCTCATAATCCAACTCCTACGGATGAATTAGTTTCTCCTAGTACTCCGGGTAATGTAACTCCAGCTAATCCGGGTAATGTAACTCCAGCTAATCCGGGT
>JBBTEQ010000001.1:4112-8181 GCA_038042235.1 Bdellovibrionota bacterium
ATCCGGGTAATGTAACTCCAGCTAATCCGGGTAATGTAACTCCAGCTAATCCGGGCAATGTAACTCCAGCTAATCCGGGCAATGTAACTCCAGCTAATCCGGGACCGTCTACTCCTGTAGAAGTTTGTCCCGGAGCAATATGTCCGGTGATGCCAGCTAAAGTTGTTGATAGTTGCGCCTCTAAGTACCCTGGAGCTGATGATTTAGATGAAGACTGTAAGTGTTCTAACGGAAAAAGACCTAGATTAGATGTGAAAGATGTGGGATCAGAACAAGAGGCTTGGTCGTGTGAATCAGCTTCAAGTGCAAAGGCTAAAGAAAAATGTGATTTTTGGTGTACAGCTTGGAAAGGCTTTAAGTCTTTTGCACCATTTCTTGTTCTGGGTGTAGCGGCCTATGCATTATTTAAATTACTCGCGCCTGTAAAACCTAAATTAAATCCACCATCAGATCTTTGTCCGAATACAGGTCGACCTGCACCTTGCGCGCAAATATGTGTACCGCCATTAAAAAATCAGCCTAATGGACTATGCAGTTGTGATGGTTGCCCTCCTGGGCAAGTGGCGAATCCAATAACTTGTTTTTGTTCAACGGGTATTGCAGGTCCTGTTCAAAACTATCCTTGTCCGGCATCAGCGGTAACGGCGACAGATTTAGTCAATTGCCGGTATTTTGATTGTCCGACTGATGGGAAAAAATATTTAAATCCATTGAATTGTCCGCCAAAACCACCAGCAGTTAAACCTGCTGGAGTAACACAATAGGTGAAAATATGATGATGCCGAGCTCACCTAATACAGAACCCACTAGTGAAGTTACAAAACTTCCACGAAAACCTGTTAGAACACCTAAGAAAACTGATATATCTAATATTTTATATAAGCGTAATGTTTTTTTTATTGAGGATTCCGTCGGATTTCGAAGTGGATCGCAAAAACGGGCGGGTTTTAAGCTGACAATGATCTCGTGGATGTCAGCGTTTATTGATGGCTTGGTTCTTATTTCTATTAGTTGTTTTTCATTGATAGTGTTTTCAATTTTAATGAAAACACAAATCAGTGATATGATAAAATTCACTGCCAATGAACCTAATGTCACAAAAATGTTTTTTTGTGCCTTTATTTTTAGTTTTTGGGTGTATTTAGTTATGATGCGTGTGTTTATGGGGGCTTCGCTAGGTGAGTGGTCGTGCCACTTACGCTTAGGACAACCGACAGAACGAATGAGAGCCAGCTATATTTTTAGGGTTATCGGACGCACGACACTTATTTTATTAACAGGTGTAGTTGCACTGCCTCTAATATCTTTAATTTTAAAAAAGGACCTTGTGGGCAATTTAAGCGGTTTGAAAGTCCACTCTTTGTTATAATTTTTTTAAAAGTGTCAAAGTTTCAAAGTGATTTGTTTGGGGAAATTGATCAACAATAGTTATGTTACACAAATTATAATTTTCTGCTAACTCTAAAAGATCAGTCATCAGAGTCTCAGGAAAGCAAGATACATAAATCAAATACTCAGATTCTGTTTTTTTAATTTCATCCGTAAATTTTTTTAAGCCGCTTCTTCCAGGATTAACAAATATCAGTTCGTACTTTTTATCAGGTGATATTGTTTTTTTATGAAAGTCTCCTAAGCGGGTGGTTAATTCACCTTTAAAAGCATGCATTTGCGCGTTTAACTTCAGCTGTTCTATTGCGGATGGATTTATTTCACAGACCTCAACATTAAGATCATGACTTAGAAAGCATAACGTGAACTGGCCTATGCCAGCCCCAAATTCTAATACAGTTTTAATTCTAGGGATTTCTTTTATCCAACTTGAAACCACTTTCACTAAAACTGTAGCAGATAACCACGAGGGTTGAGTAAAATCTGAAATCAAACACTTAAGACCCAGTTCTTTTTCTTCATGATTTATAGTTTTAAACCAAACATTAGGTTCAGGGCTTGTTAATTTAAGGGCGCCATTTATTTGCTTAAGTCTCTTACTTTTTTGACCCATTTCTACAACAAAGCCTGCATTTAATAGTTGATTCAGTAGTTTTTGATCTTCAAGTAAGTGTTTGATTTCAATATTTGAGAAGTCTAGCCAACAACCTTTTAAGTTTTGCGGACTGGTGCGTAATCGAACGCTAGCTTTTTTAATGGGCGTATTGCCATAGAAAAAATCAAATTGAATAAACTCATGATAGATTTTTTGTAGTTCGGGAGTTAATTGTAGACAGGTTTCGATATGACATATTTTTTTATTTTGATCGTAAAAACCAAACTTATGTTTTTGACTTTCGAGATCGAATTCTAAAGTGAAATCAACACGATGCCTCAAGCTGTGCTCTCCGCAACTAATAAAATTGATTTGTGATTTTGTTTCTAGATTATGAGTTCTTAATAGGTCTTTAAGGTGTTCAATTTTTTTGTTTTTTTGCTGCTGATAGGGCAAATTCCAATGGCTACAACCGGTGCAAGTGGGGAAATAAGAGCAAATTGTCATAGAATTAGGCGTTTATCCTATTAAAAAACATCGCATTTAGAGTGATAATTTGAATAGATTTTGACATTTTACCTCTGACTTCGTAAAAAATGGGTATGAAAAAATATATCATATCCTTGATCTCTCTTGTAGCTTTAACCGCGACTGCGCCTATGTCACAGATTGTGGACCAGGCCAATAGTCTTATTACTAATCAAAAGCAATTAACCTTTGTGGGTAGTCGTTCTGGAGAAGGCTATTTTAGTGCGGATGGAAAAAAACTAATTTATCAATCTGAGCGGGAAGAAGGAAATCCATTTTATCAAATGTTTATCCTTGATCTTGAGTCCGGCAAAAGCTCACGAATTTCGACAGGTCTAGGTATGACCACTTGCGGTTGGATTCATCCTTCTCTAAAAAAAGCCATGTGGTCTTCAACCCATATGGATACAAAATTTAAAACCAAAGTTAAAGCTGAATACGATGAGCGAGCACAGCCAATAAAAAAACGCTATTCATGGAGCTACGACGATCAGTATGATATTTTTGAATCGGATTTAACTGGTAAAAAAATTAAACGACTTACAAAAGAACTAGGCTACGATGCTGAGGGTTCTTATTCTCCTAATGGAAAGTTGATTGCTTTTGCCTCCAACCGATCAATGTTCAAAGATAAATTTAGCGACGAAGAAAAGAAAATTTTAGATCGCGATGCCGCTTATGCAATGGAAATTTACACCATGAACTCTGATGGTTCGAATGTTAAGCGCTTGACGACTTCACCAGGCTACGATGGTGGCCCGTTCTTTAGTGCAGACGGAACTAAACTAACCTGGAGACGTTTTTCAACTGACGGCAACCGCGCTGAAATTTATACCATGAATGTTGATGGAACTGAGCAAACCAAAATTACAGACCTTAACGTTTTATCTTGGGCGCCATTTTATCATCCGTCTGGCGAATATATTATCTTCACAAGTTCGGTACTGGGATATACTAATTTTGAATTATTCATTGTCGATAGTAACGGGGCGGGTAAACCTGTAAGAGTTACCACACAGAATGGCTTTGACGGACTTCCAAGCTTTTCACCTGATGGCAAAAAGATTTCCTGGACTCATCGAAATGAAAAAGATGAAAGTCAGATTTATCTGGCCGATTGGAATCACGACGAGGCCCTTAAGTTGATCAGATCAACACTCCCTGCCGGGCAAAAGATTAACTTAAATTTGTCCGAAAATATAAATGAACAAGACACAAAGCAAATTATACAGTATCTGGCTTCTAACGAATTTAAAGGACGGGCTACCGGTTCAGCTGAAGAAAAAGTATACACCGAACAGATTGCGAAATTATTTAAATCGTATGGTTTAACTCCAGCACTGGGTCAAAATTTTATTCATACCTTTGAATTCACATCATCTGTATCAGCTAATGGAAACAACAAAGTAACACTCAATGGAAGATTTGACTCTGAGCTTAAGCGCGGCGTCGATTATCAGGTTCTTTCGTTTTCAAAATCCGGTGATTTCAGTGCCGCACCTATGGTTTTTGCCGGCTACGGAATCAAAGCCCCAGCTACTGATAAGTTAGCCGCAT
>JBBTEQ010000002.1:0-16897 GCA_038042235.1 Bdellovibrionota bacterium
CCTATGAAAAAAATGATGGGCCTGTGTTTCAGGGAATGAGTTATGGTCAAAAAACTAAAGATTATTCCGAATCTAAAGCACAAGAAATTGATGCTGAAATCTCTCGAATAATCAATGAAGGTTACAAAAAAGCCATGGACATTATTGTTGGCCATAAGGCGGAACTTGAGAAAATTACACTGGCATTACTTGAATATGAAACAATTGATGGGCATGAAGTTGAGATTCTAATTAAAGGAGCTGCGGTTTCTGAAATACAAAAGCTCAGAATTAACAGAAAAAGCGGTGGGATGGATTCCATCACAAGTAATGAGAAATTAAGCGATCAGCTAGCAGATCAAGCAAGTGATCAGGCAACTGTAACTGATAGAAAACCCGCTCCTGTCACATGAATGTATTTACGAATTTGATTGATAATTTATCTTTTATTATTCAGCATTTACGCTTTCAGGATGTAATAGATATTCTTTTGGTCTGGATTATTGTGTATCGAGTTCTGATTTTAATTAAAAGAACCGGGACTATTCAAATGTTATCTGGCTTAGGCATTCTGGCGATTTCCTTTGTGCTTAGTCAATGGTTTGAATTTCATGCGTTGAATTGGATTTTAGAAAAGTTCTTTACAAACTTATTTGTAATTATTGTTGTTCTCTTTCAGGGAGAAATACGTCGTGCACTGGCCCAGATCGGCAGTCATCCCTTATTTACCGGAATATCCTCAGTTATGGAAACCCATCTTGTTGAAGAAATAGCAAAGGGAGTCATTGCAGCAGCTCAAAAAGGCTATGGCGCTTTAATCGTTATCGAAAAGGATATTTTAGTCGACTATCATATTGAAATGGGAACCGAACTTGATTCAAAAATTTCTGCGGAAGTTATTGAATCTATTTTTCACCCGCAGGCCCCGATGCATGACGGAGCTGTATTAATACGTTCTGGTAAAATTGTTTCTGCCGGTTGTTTTTTGCCGCTCAGTAAAAATCCGGCGATTGATAAGAACCTGGGAACTCGCCACCGTGCAGCTATTGGTTTGACCGAAGAAACCGATGCATTAGTTCTAGTTGTATCTGAAGAAACTAAATCCATAAGTTTAGTTCACTCAGGGCATATGAGCCCGAATGTCGAATTATCTGAGGTGCGCCAGGCACTTTACGAAGCCTATGGTTTTAAATATAAGGCCTATCATGCTGAGGCAAATTCATGAAACGCTACACGAGACCCGAGAATATTGAAAAAATAAAAACTAATATACTGGATAATTTTTCATATAAGCTCGTTGCCTTATTTATTTCTTTGATTTTATGGGTATCAATTCTTAATAAACGCGATTTTATCGTAAGCAAAGACTTTGATGTTGATTTTATAACTTCAGAAAGCTATGTCGTCTCAGCGCAGTCCAGTGCTCAGCTTAAAGTTAAAGTTTCTGGTCCGCAGCCGCTGTTAAAAAAATATCGCGAATCTTCATCTTTTTTAGCCTTGGATTTATCAGATAAAGGGCCGGGCTTTTACGATATTGATATGAATGTTTCAAAAATCGATGTGCCTAAAGGCATAAAAGTAATTGGTATCAGACCGCAGACAATACGTGTTGAAATTGTTGCTAAAGATAAGGAAAATAAATAATGAAGGACACAGCTCTATCAACAGCTCAATCAAGTAAACTATTTGGAACCGACGGCATCAGAGGAACCTCTAATCAACATCCAATGACTCCTGAGGTTGTTGTCAGAATTGGTCAAGCCATCGGGCATTTAATTAGAAAAAAAATAATATCTTCGCCATCGCAAGCAAATAAAGTTGTAATAGGAAAAGACACGCGACTATCAGGCTATATGATTGAGCAGGCCTTATCCAGTGGATTAAATTCGATGGGTATTTATGTTCAGTTGGTAGGACCTCTACCAACTCCTGGAATCGGTTATTTAACTCGTACAATGAGAGCGGCAGCTGGAATTGTTATTTCGGCGTCTCATAATGCTTATCAGGATAACGGAATTAAAATATTTGGACCTGATGGTTTTAAGCTAGACGATAAGCTAGAGAAAGAAATTGAAAGACTGGTTGCTGACGAGAATCTTTCTAAAATGCTACCTTCATCCAAAGAGATTGGAAGAACAAAGCGTATTGAAGATGCGCAGGGCCGCTATATTGTCTATGCCAAAAGCGCCTTTCCACTAGAATACACTTTAGATGGGTTAAGAATTGTTTTAGATACCGCACACGGCGCGGCCTATAAGGTGGCACCAGCAATTTTTGAAGAACTTGGGGCTGAAGTTATACAAGTCGGCAATCAGCCTAATGGTATTAATATTAATGACAAAGTCGGCGCTCTACACACAAGCATGCTAGCTCAAGCTGTTGTACAATATCGTGCAGATCTTGGAATTGGTCTCGATGGGGATGCAGATCGTGTTATTATGATTGATGAAAAAGGTAAGTTGGTTAACGGCGATCATATCCTCGCAATTTGTGCAGTTCATATGAAAAATAAAAAACAATTAAGGCATGACACCTTGGTTGTAACCCAAATGAGTAATTACGGCTTAGAAAAAAAAATGATGGAGTACGGAATTAAAGTCATCAAAACCAATGTTGGTGATAAATACGTTGTTGATGAAATGCGACGGGGCTCTTACAGCCTTGGTGGTGAACAGTCCGGACATATTATTTTTCTTGATCAATCAACAACCGGAGATGGCACGGTGGCCTCTTTAAATGTATTATCTGTAATGAAAGAAACTGGGAAAAAAATAAGTGAACTATCTAATATATTTGAAGATGTGCCTCAGGTTTTGATTAACTGCAGAGTACGTAGTCGGGTAGAGTTAACCAATATTAACGGCTATGCTAAATTGCTCAAAGAAAAAGAGACTGAATTAAATGGCGATGGACGCATTTTTATTCGCTATTCAGGGACAGAGCCACTAATCCGTATTTTGGTTGAAGGTTCTGACAAAATGAAAATAACTAAGATTGCCGAGGAGCTTGCAATATTTCTTGAAAAAGAGATTTCTTAAAGGCTCATGTGAAAGCTCGAAGTAGCAAAAAAATTAATAAAAAAAATAATATAATCTTAGGTGTGAATATTGATCATGCGGCGACACTTCGGCAAATCAGAGGCGCCACAACCGTATATCCCGATTTACTTGAATTAACTGATATTGTTAAAAAAGGCGGGGGAAAGCAGATCACCATACACTTGCGCGAAGACCGTCGTCATATTCAAGATAGTGATGTAATTTTGCTCTGTAAAAAATCTAAACTAAAAATTAATTTAGAAATGGCAATTTCTGATGAAATGCTAAAAATTGCATTAAAAAATAATCCAGCATGGGTCTGCTTTGTGCCAGAAAAACGTGAAGAGTTAACCACCGAGGGCGGTCTTAATATTATACAGACTTTTGAAAAAATAAAACAAATGACCGAAATTTTGAAAAAAAATAAAATCAAAGTATCCTATTTTATAGAGCCGAATATGGCACAGGTTAGCGCTGCGAAATTGGCCGGTGCTGATGCCGTTGAATTTCATACGGGGCACTGGGTAACTGCGAAAGCTCCTAAAAAAGAAATGATTTGGAGCAAACTCTATGAATGTGCCACTAAAACTCATGAGCTGGGAATGCGTGTGCATGCAGGGCATGGTTTAGATTTTCATCACGCTAAATTAATTAAAAATCTTCCTTATTTAAAAGAAGTTAATATTGGGCACTCCTTGATATGTTATTCGCTTGAATACGGTCTTAAAAAATCTATTCAAAAAATGATAGAAAAACTGAAATGAAACAGGTTTATTCTGAAAACATAAAATCTGTAAATGAATTGCCCGTTTTGGTTGAAAAACTTTCTAAGTTGATAGCTCCGGGCTCAATTGTTTTGTTGTCTGGTGATTTGGCTGCCGGTAAAACCACATTTGTAGCGTATTTCTGTAAGTATTTTAAAATCACCAGTGTGCAATCTCCAACTTATGCTCTTCATCAAAGATATACGAATAATAATATAGTTATTGATCATTTTGATCTTTATAGGCTTGAAACCGAAGATGAGGTAGAGTCTTCAGGGTTTTATGATTTGTTGAATACTCCAGCGGATTATAAATTTATTGAATGGCCCGAACGAGTCAATCTAAGCGATTTTCCATTAGGTAAATCGCTTTATAAAATTGTTATTAAAGTTTTAGACGGGGATATTAGGCAGCTTGAGTTGTATAAAATTAGCTAATTGTACAAAATTAAGCTGCGCACTCTGCGGCAAGGCTTTCAAGCAAAGCTTGATCGGTTTCTGAAAGAACTTTATCTTTAAAGCCCACTAGAAATCCAACGACTTTTTCGCCTCTTTTTAGAGCTGAAATACAAATGTATTTGTATTTTAAGGACATAAAATTTGAATGCAATTGTGATACGTTAAAGGACTCTGTAATTCCAGTTTTGTAGACGAAGTTAAAAGGATTATTCTCGTTAATATTGTATTTGAAAGTATTTTCATTAATATTTGCGAGCGGAAAATCAGGATCCATTTTAAATACGGACGTCACATCTTGTTCAATCTTAAGAACTATATAGGCACTGAATTGTTTTTTGGCTTCAAAACTACATTCTTCATGTCGTTCAATCATAAATTCCCAGAGGTCATTTGGTTCAACTACGCTTATAGATTCTACTTCGCTTAGAGGTTCAACAAGGCTTAGAGGTTCAACAAGGCTTAGAGGTTCAACAAGGCTTAGAGGTTCAACAGATGTCTGTGTATTTTCCGAAGTGAGCTCTACTTTTAGATTTTTAAAATCAAGAACCGGTGCTTTTACATTCACGTCTAAGCCTTCAATACTATTTGATGTTTCAGATAGGTCCTCTTCAGATTTCTCAGATTCTTCTTTGAAAGTTTCTGTACTCAAAACTAATGGTGCAAAATAATTTAAAACTTCGGGCGAGGCCAATATGAATAAATGTTTATCGATTTTCAGAAGGTTTTCATTGTATTGTAGTCCGAATACAATCAATTGGCCTTCCCAAATAACAATAGGAAGCAGGTCTTCGCTCCAAAAATCATAATTTGAATAGACATCATAGGCTTGTTTGGAACTATCTACAAAAGTATTTAATACACTTTCATCGACGTCTTTTTTAAGACTTGAACAACCGAAACTTTCAAGCATCCAGGATTCATACTTATTCCAATCTAAGATTTTATTTTCTAAGGACAGGCGAATTCTTGATTTACTAAGAGTTGCAATGTCAAAACCAGACATTTTTTCTTCTAGTTCTACAGCTTCCTGTATAAAAATATCTTCCCATTTTAGATTTGTTTTCAAGTAGTCCATTGTGAGCTTATCGGTGTTTGATTTGGCTTTCTAAACTGGTTTTATGAACTTTGGCGGCTCTGGCTTCATGTAAAATTTAACCACTTATTTTGATTTAGCTGTCTTAGTAAAAGGAAAGTGGAGTTGCGTATGGGTTATGTTCTTAACATATTGATATCACTTGGTATTATATCATTTATTAAATACGGTACAGCAGTTAAACAACAGAATAACTTAATTTATCAAAGTACTCCGATGACGAGCCCGATAATTAAACGACCTGTTTACAAGCCTTTACGACCTAGACCCTATACAAAATATACTATGAAGGCATGAGCTAACTACTTAGATCTTTTAATTTATTTCAAATTAATGTACAACTTGTCGCTATGCAAAAATTTTCAAACTCGTCTGCTAATGGACGAGTCTATTTAGATAATAATGCGACAACTCCTCATTCGCCGGCACTTATGTCCAGGTGGCATGAGCTGATTGATATTTTTGGAAATCCATCTTCAATTCATCAAGACAGTCGTTTGCCAAAAACTATTTTGCGTGAGACCAAACAAAAAATTGCAGAATTGCTAGGTTGTTCTCCTTTAGAAATTATTTTTAATTCGGGAGCAAGTGAGGCTAACAGTTCAGTGCTAAAAGCTGTTTTTTACTCTGCAGATAAATTGCGTAACGAATATTTAATTAGTCAGGTCGAACATCCTAGCGTGATTAAGACTGCGATGTATTTACAGTCTCAAGGCGCGATTATTCATTATATTCCAGTTAGTCGAAATGGTGAAATTGATATAGATTTTATTAAAGAAAAGTTATCCGCTAAAACAGCATTGGTTTCGGTGATGTATGCTAACAACGAAACCGGAACGATTTTTCCGGTAAACGAAATTTCGCAGTTGGCGCATTCTGTTGGTGCACTCATGCATTCAGATTGTGTACAAACATTGGGAAAGCTTATACTTAACTTCCAAGAACTTAATGTTGATTATGCAACTTTTTCTGCGCATAAATTTTACGCTTTAAGCGGTACCGGTTTTTGTTATGTTAGAAAATCAGCAAAGTGGATTCCACTTATACATGGTGGCGGACAAGAACGAAGTCGCCGTGGCGGAACCGAAAACATAATTGGCATTGCAGCACTTAATATTGTTTTAGAACAGTTAAGAAATACAGAAGTTAAAGTTAATGAAATGAAAAGGCTGAGAGATTTGCTTGAAAATCTTATTAGTCAGAACATTTCAGATATCCAGGTGATTGCGCAAAAGGCAAAAAGACTTTGCAATACTTCAAGTCTGATTGTTGGTGAAATTGATGGTGAAACACTATTGATGACTTTGGATTTACAGGGATTCTCGGTTAGCACAGGGGCGGCATGCAGCAGCGGTAATCCAGAACCAAGTCCGGTACTCCTTGCCATGGGGCTTACGAGAGCCGAAGCGCAGAGTTCATTGCGTGTAAGCTTGGGTTGGGAAACTACTGAAATCCAAGTACGACAGTTTGTTCAGGCGTTAACAGAGACTGTGCATAAGTTACGAGAAATTAATTTGTCTGAAAAGAAAAGTGTTTATGGGCATCGATAAAATAAATTCAGCTGAAAAATCAAAAGGTCGTGTTTTAGTAGCTATGAGTGGCGGAGTTGATAGCTCTGTTGCTGCGGCCTTACTTGTTGATCAAGGTTATGAAGTTATCGGCGCCACAATGCAAGTTTGGGATTATTCAGAATGTGATATAACGGAAGGTCATGGTACTTGTTGTTCTAGTATTGATGTAGATGATGCTCGAAGTGTTGCTGATAAAATTAATATACCTTTTTATGTTTTAAATTGTGAGGCTAAGTTTAAAGCTTCTGTTATTGATCCATTTGTTAATGCCTATTTAGCAGGTGAAACACCTCTGCCATGTGTGAATTGCAATACTTATTTGAAATTTGATCATCTTATAAAAAAAATGAACGAATTAGAATGTGACTTCTTAGCAACCGGGCATTACGCCCAAGTTGTACATGATGATAAAGGCCTTGCACAGATACA
This sequence comes from Bdellovibrionota bacterium, assembly GCA_038042235.1. Lineage (GTDB taxonomy): Bacteria > Bdellovibrionota > Bdellovibrionia > Bdellovibrionales > Bdellovibrionaceae > Pseudobdellovibrio. Next base: position 7,333 of record JBBTEQ010000002.1, read on the forward strand.
GACGTCTATTGATAACTGGAAAGACCAGACTTATTTTTTATTTACAATTGATCCGCACATCGTATCAAGGTTATTGTTTCCGATTGGTCATTTAAAAAAGCCAGAGGTTCGAAGAATTGCCGAAGAAAAAGGTCTGGTTGTTGCAAAAAAGAAAGACTCGACCGGCATATGTTTTGTGGGAAATAAAGGTTACGATCAATTTATTAAGGAACAAGTAAGTCAAAAAATATTAGATCTTAAAAAAGGTAAAATTAAAAGATATCCTGGCGGAGAAATTATGTCTGATCATGAAGGTATCCACCTTTATACAATCGGACAGAGCAAAGGTCTTGGAATGACCTATCATGAAAAATTATTTGTTTTAAAAATTGATGCCGAAGACAACACAGTTTGGGTGGGAGAAGAAAAAGATCTTTACGTAGCCGAGGTTGATGTTATTGAAACCAGGTGGCTGAGTGAAGTGACCGATGGTGCTGAGTACGATGTGAAAATTCGCTATCAGCACAAAGCATCCCGTGCCATTGCGACTAAGACTTCTAGGGGTATTAAACTGAAATTTGCCGAGCCTCAAAGAGCTGTGGCTCCTGGGCAGGCGGCGGTTTTTTATCAAAATCAAAAATTGATGGGGGGCGGATGGATCACATTGAAATAAACCCCTATGAATTTGTCGTGCATACCTTCGGTTGTAAAGTGAACACTTACGATACAGGTTTGATTCAAAAAAACCTCAGTCACAGTGGTTTCAAAGTGAATTCTGATCGAAAAAATAAAACACCCATTCATGTGTTAAATACCTGTGCGGTTACTGCAGAGGCCACGCAGCAGGCGGTTAGACTTATTCGCAAAATTAAATCACGTGAACCGCTCGCGATGGTGGTGGTAACCGGGTGCGCCGCCCAGGTCGATACGGGAGCCTTCGAAAATCTTTCCGGTGCAGATCTTGTGGTGGCCAACTCACATAAGGGAATGCTTCCACAGATTATTGATCAGTATTATAAAAAAGAGTCCAAGCAAAAAGTTTTTAAATCAAATATTTTTAAAAAAGAAGAACTGGAATCGGGTGGCGGCGAAGAACTTTCGCACACGAGAAGTTTTTTAAAAATTCAAGATGGGTGCAACAGTTTTTGCACTTTCTGTATTATTCCGTATGCGCGCGGCAAAAGTCGCTCTATTTCTATAAATCAGTTGATTGCAAAAATTAATCAACTTGAAAGCAGTGGAGTTAAAGAAGTCGTTTTGACTGGGGTCCATATTGGTGATTATGAAGACTCTAGTGGCGGTCCAGCTAAGACAATTGAAGACCTTATTGAATCAGTATTGCTTAAGACCAAAATACCTCGAATCAGATTATCTTCTCTTGAACCGATTGAGTTATCAGACAGGTTGCTCGACTTATATCAAAGTGAAAGACTTTGCCCGCATTTTCATATGAGTATTCAAAGTGCCGACACTGAAGTTTTAGCACAGATGAAGCGTAAATACACAGAAACAGAAGTACGCAATTCTTTAAGTAAAATTCAAACTAATGTTAAGGATGCCTATGTTGGAATGGATGTAATAGCCGGCTTTCCTACTGAAACCGATGAGCAGTTTGAGAATACCTATAAGATATTATCTGAAACACCTTGGACTCGTTTACATGTGTTTCCATATAGCGAAAGACAGGGAACACGGGCGGCAGTCTTGCCGCAGGTCATGATGATGAAACGTAAAGAACGTGCACAGAGGCTGCGCGAATTGAGTCTGCACCGATTACAATCGGAAGCCTTGAAACAAGTGGGACACCAGAAAAAGATGCTTGTCTTGAATAAATGGCATGCTGTTAACCAGGGGCTTTCTCGCGATTACTGGAATATAAACTTGAATTTAACTGAAATAGAACAGGCTTTATATAAAAATACTGAGTTGCTCGTTAAGATTGAGTCAGTTGTTTTAAACGATCTAGATGTAGTTTTAACAGCGAAAAGAATACAGTTATGAAGTTTAATTTAAAAGAATTTCAAAAATTATTAAATTATTCTTTTAAAAATGAATCCTTATTAATTGAAGCACTGACACATAAAAGTTTTTCAATAGAGGATAACAGAAATCAAGCTCATAACGAAAGGCTAGAATTTTTAGGTGATTCGATTTTGAATTTTATTATTGCAGAAGAATTATTAAAACTTTTTCCTGAGGTTCAAGAAGGTATTCTTTCAAAAAAAAGAGCTTCGTTGGTTAATTTAAGTAAACTAGCCAGCATTGCCATTAAGTTTGAATTAGATAAGTTCATGCAGTTTGGTCCGGGAGAGGTCAAACAAGGAAATCATTTGAACTCCAGAATTCAGGGCTCTTGTGTTGAATCCATTATTGGGGCTATTTATCAGGATACTGGTCTTGAAAACTGTAGAAATTGGATTTTGAATCAATTCACCAAAGATGATTTTTTTGGCAATGTGCGTGAAGGCGAGCTAAACAGCGGCTACACTGCAGATTATAAATCTCGATTACAAGAATTGACTCAAAAACATAAACTGGGCACGCCTATTTACAATTTGGTGATGACTACAGGGCCATCACATAAGCCACAGTTCTTGGTTTCATTGATGCTGGGTGAGCTTGAAAAAGCCAGAGCCGATGGGAGTAGTAAGAAGTTAGCTGAACAACGAGCCGCAGAATTATATTTAAACGAATTAATGAAAACACACAAAGAGTAGTAAAAGAGGAACAGTATATGTCGTATAGAGCAGGATTTATTGGCCTCATTGGTCAGCCCAATGCAGGAAAAAGCACATTAATGAATTATTTGATTGATCAGAAGGTATCAATTGTTACTTCAAAACCGCAGACAACTCGCCGGCGCATTTTAGGTATTCACAATAATAAGAATTCGCAGGCGGTTTTTATCGATGCGCCAGGTTTAGTTAAAGCCGAAAAAGGACTGAATTCTTTTCTTGAAAAAGAGGCCTTGGCCGTTATTAAAGAAAGCGATGCTTTGCTGGCGGTTCTAAGTATTGATGAAAAAGACGCGGGCGCAATTGAAAAAGTGTTGAACTTAGTCAAAAACTCAAAAAAACCTTGGATGGGTATAATCACAAAAACCGATGTCTCTGATAAAACTCATAGAATACTGATAGTAAAATCAATGGTTGAAGAGTTGGGTGTAAAGTGTTTGCAGGTTTCCTGTTTAAAAGATGGAAAGGAAGGACGCGATATGCTCTTAGAGCAGATTGAGTCGTTGTTGCCGCCTTCAGAAGCTCCTTTATATGATTCTGAACTTTATACCACTGAAAATGTTCGTGATTTAGTATCTGAAATTGTCAGAGAAAAATGTTTTCAGAATCTTGAGCATGAAATTCCGTTTCAGTTGGCCGTTCAGGTTAGAAAATTTGATGAAAATGCAAAACCTTGCCCGCATATTTATGTGGATGTGATGCTATCTAAAGAGAGTCACAAGCCTATAGTTATCGGGAAAAAAGCCATGCTGATTAAAAAAATAAGTCAGGATAGTCGTTTGGAAGTTGAAAAAATAATGGATCAAAAGGTTTTTTTAGAAATTAATGTTGTAGTGAAAGAGAATTGGTTTGATCAGACACAGTTTATGAAAGAATTAGGATATATTGTAGATGGAAAGTAGTAATGCAAGCAGCAGTGATATTAATTTGATCTCACCCAAAGTGGCTATTATTGGTAGACCCAATGTGGGAAAATCCACTTTATTTAATATATTAACGGATTCCCGCAAATCAGTTGTTAAGAATCAGCCGGGAGTAACCCGCGATATTATTATTTCGGCGGCAGACGTCTGGGGTAAAAAATACGATCTGATCGACACCGGTGGCGTCACAGAAGCTCAAGATTTGTTTTCTAAACTTATCAAAGAACAGGTTTCAGATTTTTTGCACTCAGTGGATTTTATTATTGCGGTTATGGATGGACGTTCTGGTATGCTTCCGGAAGATCGGGATATAATTAAACTGGCTAAACATACTGGCCGGCCGACTCTATTAGTAATTAATAAAGTCGATCAACATCATGAAGATGATATTGCAAAAGCTGATTTTTATGAATTCGGCCTGGACATTGTTGCCACATCTTTTGAGCAGCGACGTGGTGTTGCTGAAATTATGGAATGGATTCATAAAATTATTCCAGAAGCTAAGGAGACCATTAAAGAGGGTATGCAAATTGCCATGGTTGGTAAACCAAATGTGGGAAAGAGTTCACTTTGTAATTGTCTGTTAGGTGTGCACCGAATGCTGGTCTCAGATGTGGCGGGCACCACAGTCGATTCAGTAGATTCTCCTTTTGTTTACAACGAAAAAAAATACGTTATTGTTGATACCGCAGGTTTAAGACGCCAGTCGCGTCGTGAAGACGACGTTGAAATAATTGCCGCCTTTAAATCCCAGGAATCGATCAGGCGATCCAATATTGTGTTACTTGTTATTGATGGAACTACTGGACCTTCAGAACAAGATGCTAAAATCATGCAGCAGATTTTAGAAGATCATAAGGGTGTTATTATCGTTGCTAACAAGTCAGATGTTGCCGGTGAAGAAGTACCATCCTACCGCGAAACGTTCAGAACTCAGGTTGAAAGAGAATTTCATTTTTTTACGGATGTACCCATTGTTTTTACTTCAGCCAAAACCGGTTCAGGAATCAATGAACTTTTTAAAACAATAGAAGCGGTCAGTTTTAAACTGAATCAGAAAATTTCAACTTCAGATCTTAATGATTTCTTTTTTGAAACCATTCGTAAGGCTCCAGCTCCAGTTTATGGTATCACTAATGTTAAATTTTACTATTTAACGCAAACCAATCAGGTTCCACCTGCATTTATTGCTTTTGCCAACCATCCGGATGGCGTAACAAATTCTTATAGAAGATTTCTAATAAAAAACATGAAGGAAAAATTTAATTTGCATGGAATTCCCATCAGAATATTCTGTATGAAGTCAAAAAAAGGTGGAGCAAGCTAAATGCCCGGACGCAAACAGTCGTTTAAGCACCGCTTTTCATTCTATCTTTTAGCCATCGGTAGCGCTTGTGGTCTGGGTAACTTATGGAGATTTCCCTACATTGTCGGCGAAAACGGCGGTGGAGCATTTTTACTGCTCTATGTTTTTTTAGCGCTGACAGTGGGGATGTCCTTATTAATTTCTGAATTGATGATCGGGCGGTTTACCGGAACCAGTATTTTAGCGGCCACTCGTCAGTTGACGACTCAAAGTAAAAAAAAGTATTATATTCTAGGGTGGCTGAGCTTGTTACTCTGTGCTGTAACACTCTCATACTACTCTGTGATCAGCGGCTGGGTTTTGCATTATTTAACTCAATTTCTTGTAAGTTTTTTTCAATCTGATTCCGCCTATTATCTGAAAAATATTTCGGTTAATGTATTATTACAAAATGGATGGCTGCAGTTTATGTTAGCCAGTGTACACCTGCTTGTCTCTGTTGTTATTGTTGTTAAAGGCTTTGGTGAAGGGGTTGAAAAACGAATTGCTTCTCTTCTACCTGTATTTGGACTACTTGTCGTTTTTTTATTAATGGGCTCGTTGTCGCTGGATTCAAATAAAGACGTACTTCGATTTTTATTTTATCCGGATTTCTCTAAGTTAAATTGGGGCTCATTAGGCTATGCAATGGGGCATGTTTTTTTTACTTTGTCTTTAGGCTTCGGCACCATGGTAACCTTTGGAAGCTATCTTAAAGACGATGAGCATCTGCCAAGCATCGGCTTAAGAGTAACCTTGGTAGATACCTTGATTTCGATTATTGCGGTTTTGTTAATTTTTCCAATTGCCTTTTCTAGTTCAAAGCAGATAGCCACTGACCCAAGCTTGGTTTTTGATGTGTTACCCACTTTTTTGACATCAATTAAGGGTGGGGTATTATTCGGGTTTATGTTCTTTTTATTTTTGTGGTTAGCAGCATTAAACGCCAGCATAGGTTTACTTGAAACCATCACAGCGAATCTAGCCGAAAAAAGACCTGACATCGATCGAAGACTTGCAGCCATATTATCAGTAATAGCTATTTTATTGCTGACAATATTTCCGGCCTTTTCGGGCACAATTTTTAAAAATGTTAAAATTCTTGGGCATAGTGTTATTGTCTTTTTTGATTCGGCTTTAATTAATATTATGCTCCCAATTGCGGTAATCGGAATAGTTATTATTTTCTTTAAATCCGTAAATGAAAGCGAAAGAAAAAAGTTATTTATTAATAGTCAAATACCCACAAGTGTTGCTATGTATTCTCATTGGATGTTATTTTTAAAATGGGTGGTACCGATAGTGACGATTCTTGGGCTACTGATGTTGTTTATCGGTTAAAATCTTGGGAGAAGTTAAAGTGACTCAAACAAAAATAACTTCTACTTTACTTATTCCGACGCTCAATGAAATAGAAGCTATACAAACTATTATGCTGCAAATCAAAAAAGAATGGGTAGATCAGATCTTAGTGGTTGATGGCGGATCAACAGATGGCACTATCGAATACTTTCGATCACATGGATATGAAGTCCACTCTCAATCCAAAAGAGGCTTCGGCAAAGCCATGAAACAAGGAATGCAACTAGCAAAAGGCGATATTATTATTGAGTTCACTCCTGATGGGAACTCTTTGCCCGAAGTCATTCCTCTGCTTATTGAAAAAATTCATGAAGGCTACGATTTAGTTGTTGCGTCTAGATACAAAGGATCCGCCAAAAGCCTTGATGACGATTGGTTGACCGCTTTTGGCAATTGGATGTTTACGACGATTGTGAATGTTCTATTTAAGGCCGATTTAACTGATGTTCTAGTAGGCTTCAGAGCTTATAAAAAAGAAGTGGCACTCCAGTTGAAACTGGATGCGCCAGGTTTAAGCTGGCCCTGTCAGACTTCTTTAAGATTTACATGGCAAGGATATAAGGTGACTGAAATTTCAGCGGATGAACCTGCCCGTATCGGGGGCGAGCGAAAAATGAGACCCTTTAAAACTGGAATGGAAATTGTATATATAATTCTTCGTGAGTTTTTTCTTTTACTTCGAGCAAAATTGCAAAAGAAAAAATAGGTTAGTTATGGAGTGGTTTAAACACCTTGTACTATAGATTTACTTTATATGTCATAGTTTTTTAATTTAATCTTTCTTTGATACAAAAAGTATCTTAAAACGATACACAGATCTGGCATAAAAAATATATTAGTTATAATTCGCATTAACCACTTAAGTTTTGGCTGAAGTATCCGAAACAATAACTATGGTTTTGTTATTTTCTTAAAGTTAGTCAGTTTTTTTGAACATAGTTTGTAGAGGGGGATTTGTGCAGTCAAAGACAAGACTTGTATTACTTCTGAGTATTTTTACATCATTAGTCTTTTCACAAGTAGCTTTAGCTGGCGGTGAAAATAAAAAGGAAGACAAGCAAAATCATCGCATTAACGTGCACGCCTTAAATTCACCTGTAAAGCAAAATACAACCGCTGAGTTTTCGTTAGAGCTACCGATGGGCTTTTTGCCAGGTAAAGCCGAATATGAAATTAAAAACTTAGATCAAAGTAAAAAACTTAAATCAAAAGAACAAAAGGTAACACTGGTAAGCCGGGGCGCGCAAAGCTGGCTGGCACAAATATCTGTAGGCAATCTTGAACCCGGAAACTTTAAAATTAAATTCGAGGTTAAAGCCGCAAAATCCTGGGTGCAGATTATAAAAGATTTTATTAAAAATCTAATGCGCGGAAAAGATAACAAACACGGTGAGCACCCAAACAGGGGTGAATATAAAGGTGCCGCTGAGTTCGCCATTATCGCAGGTCCTGTATTACCACCAGATCCAGGTGAGGCAGGAATGGCTACCCTTGAAGGGATAGATTCAGATAATGATGGCGTTAGAGACGACGTGCAAAGATGGATTGTATTAAATCATGGGGTTTCTGAAAAAACTGTGGCGGCGTTGATGCAGGTTGCGCGAAGTAGCCAACAACGACTTATAAATGCACCCATTGATAAAGTTAAATCTATTGAAGCCAGCTATCAACTATTTAGAGCAGCAGACTGTATGCACTATTTAAAAGGTCTAGATCCTGCCTATGAATTAATTGAACAAATGAAAAGTCAGGAAATAAATACCGATTTACGAATTCGCGCAGACATTAAGGCTAATGCTAATTTTAGTGGACAAAGTGTAATGGCGCTCGACAAACAAAAAACAGATTGTGACTTTGATCCCGATACCTTACCGAACTAGTTTTTAAATTATTGATTTTTATAAGGGAGATTTATGAGAATGTTTATACTTTTAGCTCTAGCCTTATTTTTAACCATGCAAGCAAATGCTCAAGAAAGCCTTACTTGCTCGCAAAATGGCACGCTGGTTACTTTTACGAATGGTATTGATACTTCAGATGTTGCGGCTAAAAAGTATCTAGAAAAAATCAAAGCGCTACTCCCTAATTCCTCCATCGACAAGCAAGGCAAAGTTGACTATCAACTCACCTACAATTACAGCGAAAAATTTGCAACAGATCTTTACGAAGCCTTCCTGCAAAAAATTGCCGTCTTCTATAAAATCACTGCCATAGCAGCCGCATTTAGGTATACGGGCATAATTTTATCTACTGCAACTATCCCCTCTGAGTTAGGAAATCAGCTTTCACAAATAACCAGCGACGTAACTGGAAGTTTTGATATCAAAAATGATCCCGAATACCTAAAAACTATAAACGAGCATTTAAGAATTTGGGATAATGCTTTTAGTATAAAAAAACAAAAAATCGTCGCGGTTAGCCACTCGCAGGGCGGGCTATTTATAAATGATGCCTACAATATATTAATGCTGGGTCGGCCCGTAAAAGACCGCAATCTTTTTGCCATGCTTCAAGTAGCAACGCCTGCTAGCCAAATTAATGCAGTAAATGGAAAAGGAACAATAATGGGAAAACATTTAACGAATGACCATGATATTATTCTGGTAATTCCCAGCTCCCTACGCCCCAATGTGGTCTTAAGTATAATTGCTCAAATATCCGATTTTTTTGCTGCCATACTTGCCCACAGTTTTGATAAAATTTATACTAAACATTTCACCCCTGAATTACAGCAGAAACTAAAAGACGTAGCGCTGCTGCTGGGGTCCAACTGCGTGTGCCAGAACCCAAATGGCTCTGAGATACCTACGCGTAGATTTAACAACACGAATGGTAGCTTGGGCGGATTTGTGCCAGGTTTCTTCGAAGGGACTCCGGGTTCTGAGTTTGATCTCGCTAATGTTTTAGCTGATGCCGATTCAGGGGCCTACATTGGCGAAGATGTTATCGTGTGTGATGGGCGATACTTTGGTTCAGATTTACGAGGAAATATCAAAATTAATGCTCCCTCAGATATAAGCGGGGCCATTATGCGAACTTATGGCACGGGATCTATAGAACTTACTGATGCTTTAATACTTCCTGGTTCCAGCATTCAAGCGACTGATGGTAAGCGTGTAGAAATGAATCGCGTTTTTATGAACGATGGTTCGACGGTTTTTGGTGGTAATGTACTAATGTTTAACGTTTGGTTGCGACATGTGAATATTACAGCGGATGCA
>JBBTEQ010000003.1:0-5335 GCA_038042235.1 Bdellovibrionota bacterium
TGTACCAGCTTCACCGGCAAGCAGTGTAGCAAAAGCCAGACAACGGTTTTCATCGAGGCGGTTATTACAAAATTGATTCGCACCGCAGTCTCCATCATCTTTGCAGACACATTTTTGCTTGCCACTTTTTCCTTCACAGCGATCAGATTTACATTCTTGATTTTTTAAACACGTGTCGCCGACTTCTAAACTTGCATGAGCTAGGCAACGATTGACGCCAAGGCGGTTATTACAAAATTGATTCGCACCGCAGTCTCCATTATCTTTACAGGCACAGACCTGATCTTTTCCAGTACCGTCGCATTTATTAGATTTACATTCACGGTTTTTAGAGCAGGCATCACCCACTTCAATTGTACCATCAGCTAAGCAGCGATTAATTCCTAAACGATTGTTGCAAAACTCTGTTTTTCCGCAGTCACTATCATTTTTGCAAATTTGAGTGAGCACATAACGTGAGGCTGCAATATAATGATAAATTGTGCGCTTACCCGTAACTCCACCATCACACATTTGATATTTTGTAGAGTCAAAACTTGCATAATCACTATGCTCACAACTGTTTTTTTTGTCGTCCTTTTCCCCGTCCTTGTCCTTGTCCCCTTTTTCACCGCCGTACTCATCGTCAAGGCCAAAAGCGTGTCCTACTTCATGCCAATAAGTCCCATCTGTAGTCATAGTTGAAAAGTTATTAAACTGAATTATTGAAGTCTTATAGACCTGATTAAACCCATAGGGCATAAATAAAGTCCCAAAACGTATTTTTATAAAGTCATTATTACCAAGTTTTTTTAAAGTAGCGTTATTAAACTTATCTTCGTTATAATCCTTTAAAAGTAACTTTAGTTTAAACACCTTATCAATTGACCAGTAACTTTCTGCAGTTTGAATAAAGTGCTCAAGAACCCATTTGTCGGGACGAATTTTTTCGTAATTTCCCGTTGCAGAATTTTTCCAAATTATGTTCTCATCTTTTTTAATACGGCAACCTTCACTCCAACTTATCTTATCATGAGAAAACTGAATTTTACCTAGACTGATATGTTTGTTTTCCCGATCCCGCTTGTGAGAATTTGCATCATCTTGACCCGCATATTTATCTTGTTTGCCTTCAAAATAAGTCGAAGTTGTGCAGAGCGCACTCGCAATTGACTTTGCAGATGCTTTTAATTGCAAAACTCCATTGACTGTTTCCGTTTCACTTTCTGGATATAGCTTGGTCGCCCAGTCAGAAACATTACCATTGCTTCCCATATAGACGTCGATGCGATTTTTTACAATATCATTGATAATTGGATTATACGGTATAATCATTTGCCATTCGCCATTTACTTTAGACAGCAAATAACGGTATTTTTGCTGGGTAAGTAATAAACCGAAAAAGTTATAGTTTCCGGTTATCAGTTCCATAGACAAATCTGAATTTTTAAGCTTATCTTTAATTGAAGAAAATTGATTATCAGTTAATATCTTCGTTAGCTTTTGGGTGTCTACGTCTCGTCTTCGATTGCATTCAAGAATGCGCTCATTCCACCCGTCAGTACCGTGTTCTCCATTTGAATTAGATGGAAAAAGCTGTTTGTAAAATCTGTTCTCGCTCTTGGATTCACTAGAAATATTTCCATTTCTGGCTTCACTACATAGATTAGCGCTAGAAACCCATGGAAAAAGTAAAAAACAAAGATGTAAGATTGATGTTTTCATAATAGTCCTTTTGTGTGAGGTGTGTTATCTAAACAAGCCAAATTAGCACTGTCAACTTAGTAACTCGCTTTATATAACTAGTAATAACCTAAAAAGAAATGCTGCTAATAGCTTAAGCTACGGAGCCGAGCAGCGTCCGAGCACTTACCACGAATTGTTCAAGCGAACCTGTTTTTTAAGGAGCATATAGCTACATTTTTCTATTTAGAAAAAAGCGTAAAACAGGGCCATCTGAAACCCGCACAAGAAAAGAATACCGTCGTCAAAAAGTTCAACAATATAGTGAACTTTTAATTATACATTATCGTTTTGATTCAAATCAGCTGGTCCCTATTTTTTACCAAGAACTCACTACAAAAACATGATAAAATCAATGATATGAAGTACACGGACGTATTTTTTTTATGTTTAATCAGCTTCACATTTCTTTCAGGCTGCGCAGGGCCTATTTCACCTTTTGGCGGCCTAGAAATTTGGTCCGGAGACGGCCAAAGTTTTACGGCCCATACTGTTGAAATGACACCTTTAGAGTTTTCACTGCATCCCAAGCGTCAGGTTCTGCATAAGCCATCCGATTTCAAAATAACATTCAATTTGACTGATCAGAAAAAATCCCGGACAACAAAGCCGCAAATCAAAGTACTCTACAATAAAAAAGAGGTCACAAGCACATTTCTGAAATCAGCTTGGCTGCAAGAATGTCCCGAAAAACAAGCTCAATATGTCTTTAACCAGCTGAATCTTAAGCCTGATCGTAGACATCAAATTGATGTCTACTGGCGCTCAAATAACACAGGTAACTTCACGCATTTGGCCTACCTGCCACCAAATTGCCCCATAAATACTGTGCGGAGTATTGCATCGACAGAGCCCTTTAGTCCGTCGCAAGAGTATCTTAATAATATTCACAGAACCGCAATTTTACTGCAATTAAACCCCGCGATGCTTGCGGGCTTGATTGCCCAAGAATCGGGATTTAAACCTACTCAGGTCAGCTATGCCAGAGCGGTGGGCTTAACTCAGGTCACTGCGATTGCAGATGCCGAAATAAAAAAACTCAGGCCTGATTGGCCGCGCGATCCGCGCATAGAAAAGCTCAGCCTAAATGAAATTGAGCGCCTGATAAAAGTGCACGAAATCAGCTATCAAAAAGATTGGCGCTTAAACCCCGCTCAATCAATTGAAGGCGGCGCCCTTTACCTAAACTACTTAATAAACTATTGGAATACTGCCGAAAATAAAATGCTGTTATCGGCTGGTGCAAATACAAAAATAACCGAAGTGATTCTAGCCAGTTATAATTCAGGGGCAGCTCGGGTTAAAAGTAAAATCAAAGCTTTTGGAGAACATTGGCTCGACGATGAAGAACTCAAAGAAGCCTTTAAGTATGTCAACAGCGTCAAAAGTTACTGCTATCACTTTTCTGAAGAATAATTTTGGAGTTCAAATGAGAAAAAGACCTTTAGCGCTACTTTTATTCAGCATTTGCATGATGACCATTGCCCTCAGTTTACCTTTGCAGGTCGTTTACCTGCAAGATGTCGAAAGCCTGTTTCAAATGCTCACCTGGTTAAATATTTTTATTATGGCCCTCTGTGTAGCAACGGCCGTAGCGGTGTTTAAACTGCATAAAAGTTTTCACTATTTATTACCCATCACAATAGCTGCTGTTATTTTTAATAACTGGTGGGTCGGCTATGTGGGTTTTAATTATAATCTTACTGAAACATCAATTGCCAGTCTGTCGTTTTTAATACTTTGCTCGGTTCTACTTGAGAAAAAAGCAATAAAAGTGTTAAGAAGTCCAAAACTCAAATGGTGGGATGTGCCCCTGAGATCTAAAATTGAAATTCCGGTTTCATTGTCTCCGTCATTACGCGGACAAGTTTTAATAAAAAAATCATTTGATATCTCTGAATCAGGATTTTTTTTACAGGGTCTAGAAAAATCAGAATTTGACAGCCTGAATGTCGGCGAAAAATTCGGGGTCTGTTTGCATTTTAGTAAAATATTAAAAATTCGATGCGAAGCAAAAATCGTGCGTAAGTCTGCACAGAATGGCAGTTACCCATCTGGCATCGGCTTACAATTCGAGAAAATAGATGCTCAAATCAAATCGACAATTAAACAACTAAGCCAGAGCCACCACCACGAAGTTGTTCTCTAGGGGATTGACTTCATCAAAAGCAGGTTTTTATAGGAATTATTGATCAGTACCTGTTTTTAGCCTATTGCATCATTAACTTAGCAAGCAAACTATTATAGAGTCACACCTAATGACTTTCCGAGGCCGCACTAAAATTAAAAACAGCACCTTACTAACTCTATCTGAAGCTAAAAAAAAGCTGATGGATTTAGTTGCCAGGCGCGATCACACCGAAAAAGAGTTGCGCAAAAAGCTGTTGCTACGCTGCGAGGCGGACGTGGTTGAAAAGACCTTACTTTGGGCGCAAGAGCAAAATTGGCTGACATCGCCCGAAAAATTAAAAACGCAATTCGCCGAACAACTGGGAAAACGCGGTAAAGGTATTCGAAAAATAAATCAAAAATTAAAAGAGCTGGGATTAGAAACAGTTAAGTCCGACAAAGACTCAGAAATAGAAAAAGCAAAAAAATTGGTTCTAGCAAAATGGTCGCCTGATGATTTTTCTGGCCTTGATTATAAAGAATCACAAAAATTAAAAGCACGCATTATGCGTTTTTTAGTTACCCGTGGTTATGAGTTTGATGTAGTAAGTTTAGTACTAAAAAATTTAACAGAAAAATCCGAATTTAAAAAAATTGCGCACAGTGAGGAAGATAACTATGATGACGAATTCTGAAATCAGAGAAAAGTTTGTTAATTATTTTAAAAAGCATGGCCATGCTGATGTGGCCAGCTCAAGTTTAATTCCAGAGAACGATCCAACGTTGATGTTTGCTAATGCCGGCATGAATCAGTTTAAAAATTTATTTTTAGGTTTAGAAAAACGTGCCTATAGCAAAGCTGTTTCAATTCAAAAATGTGTACGCGCTGGTGGCAAGCATAACGACTTAGAAAATGTGGGCTTTACTGCTCGCCACCACACCTTTTTTGAAATGCTTGGTAATTTTTCATTTGGTGATTATTTTAAAAAAGACGCCATACGTTTTGCCTGGGATTTTTTAACCAATGAATTAAAAATTCCGAAAGAAAAGCTGTACGTCACTGTTTTTGAAACCGATGATGAGGCGGCTAATATCTGGCATCAACAAGAAGGCGTTCCCAAAGATCGAATATTCAGGCTAACCGAAAAAGATAACTTCTGGCGCATGGGAGACGTTGGCCCCTGCGGCCCCTGCTCAGAAATATTTTATGATCACGGTCCGCAATTTGGAAAAATATCTGATCCTTTTAAAAGTATCGTGGCCGGCGAAGATCGCTATATCGAAATCTGGAATTTAGTCTTTATGCAATTTTATGAATCCGCTCCAGGTGTACAAGAACCTCTACCAAAACCATCGGTCGATACCGGGGCAGGTTTTGAAAGATTAGTGGCGGCCGTTCAAGGTCGACACAACAACTACAAAACTGATTTGTTCTCTGCAATCTTGAATAAAGGAGCCGAGCTTATTGGTATTCCGGGTGGTGTTGAATCCCTTCATCAAGAAG
>JBBTEQ010000004.1:0-14526 GCA_038042235.1 Bdellovibrionota bacterium
TTTTGTTATACCCGTTTAATCCGCGCCTTGCCCTGATGAGACTCTTTAATGAGCCTTCCGAAGAACTCTCACTATTTGACCAAACTTCTCAAGATAGAAAGTTTATCGCATTTCAAGGTGCCGAAGCTTCGGCCCGCGCCATCCCGTTGGCCGATTGGCTTGTTAAGTTTCCGAGTTACGAAAGCGTGCTTAGCATTTCCTCTAATCACCTGCTCTTAACATCCGAACTGACTGGCAATATGCAAAAAGATAAGCTTAAAATTCTCGCCGCACTGAAAAGTGGTCAGTTTTATATTTGTTTCGATGCCTTGGGTGATCCAAAAGGCTTTGAGGCTTATATCTTGGATGAAATCACTCAAAAAAAATACTCAATGGGTTCTTTTATCCACGCTACAAAAAACCTACATTTTTATTTTAAACTTCCCGCTGAACCGACGTCATTCTATGAAGTCGTGCTTTTAAAAAATGGCACCCGCGCCGATACATTAAATACTTTTGAAGGAATTTTTCCGCTTCAAGGCCCTGGCGTTTACAGAATACAGGTGCGCATCAGCCCGCGCCTGCCTTTACCCGACGCTATCAAATGGCTAACTTGGATTTACACAAATAATTTTTACGTTAAGTAATCTATTATGAGCCTTCATTTGAAACTTAGTCTTATTTTTCAATTTCAATTTCCACTGAACCTAACAGCTCAGTCTGACAGGCAAGCCTTTCGTTATCCTTGAAGCCTCGCTCTTCAGCCCGCTCAATTTCGATTTCCGTACGCGCGTTACAGTTTTCAGAACCCTTCAATATAAAAACTCGGCAAGTTGTACAGGTTCCATTTCCTTCGCAGGACTGTGCAATGCTTACTCCGGCGGCATTTAGCGTGTTTAGTAAATTATCACCTGCTATAAATTCAATAGGAGAAAAAAAACCCTTAACATGTAGTGTTTTTGTTGTATCTGACACAAAATATTTGTATCAAATTTAATATGAAATTCATAGCATTTGACTTAGAAAC
Source organism: Bdellovibrionota bacterium (assembly GCA_038042235.1). Taxonomy (GTDB): domain Bacteria; phylum Bdellovibrionota; class Bdellovibrionia; order Bdellovibrionales; family Bdellovibrionaceae; genus Pseudobdellovibrio. Next base: position 1,007 of record JBBTEQ010000004.1, read on the forward strand.
AACAGGAACTGTGCCCGGTGTCGACCAAATCGTTGAAATTGGAGCTGTTCGCTTCAATAATGGTTTGGTTGAAAGTGTTTTTTCAACATTAGTTGATCCGCTCAGATCTATTCCTCCAGGTGCCACGGCTGTTAACGGCATTACAGATGACATGGTCTTCGGCAAACCTAAAATTGATAGCCTTCTTGCCTCTTTTGCGGAGTTCTGTGAGGATCTTCCAATGGTGGCCCATAATGCGCCCTTTGATACTCAGTTTTTAATGTCAGATATCAAAAAGCATGAACTACCGGCGCCGCTTGGGATTGTTTTGGACTCATTGTCTATCAGTCGAAAAGTATTTCCAGGATTAGCAAACTACAAACTGGGAACCCTAGTTCAACACTTAAAAATTCCTTCGGCAGGTTTTCACAGAGCTGAAGAAGATGCAACTTATTGCGGTCAACTTTTTCTGGAGTTGGTAAAAAGAATTTCTGTCGGAGGTAAGCCTCCGCAACTTGAAAACTTAATTGCTTTAACCGGCAAACCGCCTGTTCGCTTTCCACAAATTGTCAGACAGCCTAAACAAATGGGTTTTTCGCTTTAATTTATTTTGCTTTATGGGCTACGGGATACCTTCTGCCTCGCCCAAAAGAATGCTTGGTAACTTTTAAAATTGGGGGCGCCTGCCACCTTTTGAATTCGCTCTTCATCAGCTTTTCGACAAGCCATTCATCTGTTTTTGAGACAGTATTTTTAACCTGCTCTACGATATTAATTACAGATTTGTCGAGCAAGTCATAGGCTGGCAAACTATCTTGATCTTTTTGATTGGGTTTTAATTCGGCCGACGGCGCCCGTCTGATGATTTGATCTGGAATAATTTCGTGCTGCTTATTATAGCAGGCCGCAAGCTCATAAACCTGGTTTTTAGTTAAATCTCCAATAACCGCCAGACCGCCACACATATCACCATAAAGTGTTGTGTAGCCAGTCGCATATTCTGATTTGTTACCGGTGGCAAGAAGCAAGCTTCCGGCTTTATTCGAATAGGCCATTAACATCAGGCCACGAATTCGAGATTGCAGATTTTCATGTACCAATCCAAAATCATGTATATTAAAACTTTGATCTATTGTTTTCTTAATAGTTTCAAAAATTGGCTGTATTGAAATAGTTTCTAAATCTATGTAAAGATTTTTTGCTAAACTTTTTGCTAAACTAAAGCTTTCCGGCTGGTTGAACTCAGTGGGCAGTGCAAAAAGTTTTACGTTATTAGGTCCAAGAGCATCGACAGCTAAGCATGCAACGACAGCGGAATCTATTCCACCCGAAAGCCCAAGGTGAACTTGCTTCAAACCAGTTTTAGCAGAAAAATCTCGAAGACCTAGCACTAGCGCCTTATGTAACAACTCTACGGAGCTTGACTTGAGTTTCTTGGACATCTTGAGCTTTGCCGCATCAGCGTTCCAGTCTTTCAACGTATCAAGATCAAAAACATTAAGTTCTTCTTCAAAGGCGTGGCAAATAAATTTTTGTGTCGCTTTTTTATCAACTAAGAAGCTTTGTCCATCATAAATAATTTCGTCCTGCGCGCCCACCAAGTTGACGTAAACAACTGGCGCACCAAAAAATTGTGCGGTTTTTTTAACAACATATTCGCGCTGCTTCAGCTTGCCTGTAAAAAATGGCGAGGCGCTCATATTAATGACCAAGTCGGTTTTTTGTTTTTTTATTTTTTTTATCGGGTTCTCCGAATATAATGACCGACCTTTTTTATCATCCCAGGCCCAAATGTCTTCGCAAATGGTTAAGAAGAAATTTTTCTTATTAATTTTAAAATAATTATCTTTAAGGCTTCCTTTTTCAATAAAGCGCGCCTCATCAAAAACGTCGCCTGTTGGCAATAGTTCTTTGTGAAAGGTTTTAATGATTTTATTTTTTTTACATAAAAAAGCCGAATTATAGTACGGACGGCCTCTTTTGTTTTTATTTTTTTCAAACCCACCAATAAGGATCTGTATTCCTTCGGGGATTTTTTTTACCAGCTCATTCAAAACTTTAGTTTGATGTTTAACAAGGACCTCTCTCTCGAGTAGATCAAATGGATGATAACCAAAAAGGCTGGCTTCCGGAAATATAACTAATGTTGCTTTTTTTTCTTTTGCGAGAGTAACAAAGCTTAATATTTTTTCTTTGTTTCCAGCAAAATCACCTAAGGTCGAATTAATTTGGGCAAGGGCAATTCTCATTTGATTCCTCATTAGATGAAATCAGAATACGCCCAGTAAAGCCATCTTGGTAGCCGTGTTTGTACAAAATTTTTACTTCAGGGAACTTCCAACAATAATAACCGTCTCCGTTATCAAAATCCGCGAGCCATAATCCTTTTGGCTTCGCCCCAAGTCGTTCTACTTTATTCTGCCATCTGTCTATAATTTCAGTTATTTGCTTTTGAATCTCTAGCGCGCGCACTGATTTTTTATCTTGCAGCGCCTCTATGCACGACATCAAATATTTTGTTTTTTTTGCAGGCTCTTCTGTTATGCGATAAATAAGCTGCAGCAAGTCTTGGGCCTCACTTAATGAAAAACTTCTAACAATGTTACGATCAATTATTTCAAACAAGCTCGTCCCTCTTAAGACGCCAGTTATAGTTTTGTTTGCCACTAACATTCAATTGGGAATTTACATTTTGTAGAAAATTTAGATCGCGCGCGGCGTTGTTAATATCTGCCTATTTTTTAGAGCTAATCCTTCGAATTAGAATAGTTCATTATCTGACCGCCGAAAAACACAATTAGAGCAATGATCATCCCGCCAATTATTAACCATCTAAGAATATTTCCAAAACTAAAAGCAGAGCCATCTTCCTCTCTAACTTCAACCTTCTTAGGCTCTGGCGGTGTAAACGTTTTTTTAAATGGACCAACCTGGCTACCGGTTTCGCTTGCAACAGCCACAACTGTTTTTGCCGGCACACGCTGAATCCTCGGCGATCGCTTCTTTATTTCTTCTGCCAAAGCGCCGGTAATAGCCTTATACTTAATATTAGACTTAGCAAAAGTAGGTGTATTAGAGCTTGAACCCCGTCTGCTGCGCTTTTCCTCGGCTCCATCTTCTTCAATAACTTTTATTTTTTTATTGCTGGCGCTCGAAGGGCCATCTGCCGTCCCTAAGTCACTCGATCTATTAACCTGACCTTTTGCGTAAGTAGAGGCTCTTCCTCCCCCTCTTCTTATGCCAGAACCATCCTTGTCATCTGAGCCATCGCCACTGCTGTCTTTGTTCGCACTTGATGAAGAATTTTTATTGCTACCACTAGCACCGGACCCGCTGCCTCGGCCTCCGCTGGAGCCCGAACCAGCAGTCGGCGGGCGTCCGCTGCTAAAAGTAAAACTATCGAACTTCGAGTCGCAACCGGTGGCGCCTAGATGAGTTTTTTGCGCAGCCTCTTCAACGCCAAGAGTTGGTAGTTCACCATACTCCATTAAACAAATGGTATAGCCACCAATGTAGCTGTCTATAAAAGAATTTAATCCCTTAAACATTCTTGAGGCGCCCATTATTAACCCGACAGTAATAACAAGTAATAACATATACTCCACCATTGCTTGCCCGCGATGGTTTAAAGCTACCTGTCGTTTAAAAGAAAAATTTAGGTCGTGTTCCACTATTCTGCTTATCGGTTGCTGGCGCGATATCTATGATAGAAAAAATGGTTTTCAGAAGGGAGTAAAATGTTTTTTTAAACTTAATGTCTCATTTTGAGCCACAGTTTATGGCTTTTATAATCATCTATTCCTGCAAAGTAAAATGTTCTTAAATTAATTAGCTCGAAAAATGCATAAAGCAAAGTTGGGTTGCCCCAGCTCCGCTTTAACGACATCTGGCTCCTCTCTTAAATCGGAGGTTCCGAATGCCGGATTTTTTTAGGTTCCCTACCTATAGAAAGTTTCGACGTTTTTTGAAATGGACTAAAGTAATTCTAGGTCTAGTTTTACTAGTACTTGATATTATTAGGAAAGTTTTGAATCTTTAGTTTTTTGAATCCTTGAACTTCGCTGGTTCACCAACGTGTACAGGTTCTAGGAAGGGACTTTAAATCCTGAGGCCTCAGATGTTATGGACGAGCCGCTGGGAAGCCCGCTTTTAGGAATCATTCGCTAAAAATTTCATATTGTTCAGTGTGATAGCTGGGCTCTATCTTAAATGCAATTGAGCGCCCTAGGCGTTTTTCAAGAGCTTCCAGCGTTTCAGCTTCGCTTTCATAAACCCAGTCAACAATTTGGGAATGACAATGAACAATAACGCCGGGCTTTTTGCTGTTTTCGACTAAGCTTATTTCTCTTTCCAATTCTCTGAAAATTTCATTAGCGATCGTGTTTCTTCTTTTAATATAGCCTTTCCCATCACAGTAAGAGCAGGGTTTACACAAGGTTTTAACAAGGCTTGGTCTTATGCGCTTTCTGGTCATTTCAACTAAACCCAATTCTGACATCGACATAATATTGGTGCGGCTGCGGTCTTTTTTCAGCTCTTCTTCAAGAGCCTGCATAACCTGTTCTCGATGAACCAGTTTTTCCATATCAATGAAATCAATAATAATAATTCCGCCGACATTTCGAACACGGAGCTGATGCGCGATTTCTTTAACCGCTTCGAGATTTGTTTTTAATATCGTATCTTCTAAATCTTTTTTTCCAACAAAGCGGCCCGTATTAACGTCGATAACCACCAAGGCTTCGGCTTCGTCAAAAACAATATAGCCGCCGGACTTTAGCCAGACTTTTCTTTCGATGGCGCGCGAAATTTCAAGATCAATATCGTATAAGTCAAAAAGCGGCTTTTTTTCTTCGTAAAAAATAATATTCTGTCGGTACTTGGGCATAAGCTGAGCTACGAATTTGGAGACTTTTTTAAAAACATCAACCTCATCAACCCAAACCGTGGTGACCTGTTCGCTCATTAAATCCCGCAGAGCGCGCAGCTCGACATCAAGCTCGGCGTGCACCAGGCCTGCAGTTTTTTTCTTTTCATAGTTTTTCTGAATTTCTTTTCCCAGCCGATCCAAATACTCAATATCGGATCGAAGTGATTCCTCACTAGCCCCTTCTGACGCGGTTCGAACAATAACGCCGCCTGAAGGATTAATTTTTTGAATTAATTTTTTTAATCTTTCTTTTTCTTCTTCGCCTTCAATTTTACGCGAAATGCCTGTGTGCTTAACATACGGCATGTACACAACGCCTCGCCCGGGCAAGGAAATATGAGTGGTGATTCGCGCCCCCTTTGTGCCAAGCGGATCTTTTGCCACCTGAACCAATAAGTGCTGCCCCTCTTTAATTAAATCCTGAATCGGTGTTTTTATCTCGCGGGTGGGCCTAGAATCTTCTGTACTCTCGTGCCGATGTTCAGATTCATCGTCTTCTAAAAAATCCTTACCATCTTCAGTTACGATGTCTCCAACATATAAGAAGGCCGCTTTATCCAGACCAATATCCACAAATGCCGCCTGCATTCCTGGAAGAACCCGTGTTACAACACCACGATGTACGGTGCCAACCATTGTTGGAGACGTTTTTCTTTCAATTTTTAGATCCATCAGTGTTCCGGCCTCGACGTAAGCCACGCGAGTTTCTAGTGGGCGTACATTAATTAAGATTTCTGCCGACATCTGGACCTCCTGCCTGTTTAAAATATCTCCATTTGTACCGAAGAATAGAATGATAAGCAAACTGGAGAATTAAAAATGGCTACAATAGACGATCTTTTTAGATTAATGGTTGAACAAAAGGCCTCAGATTTGCACTTAACCAGTGGAGCACCTCCATTTTTACGCCTTCACGGAGACATGTCTCCACTGAACTATCGACAATTAAGCAACCAAGATGTACAGGGCCTAATATTTGAAATTCTTTCAGAAAAGCAGAAAAAAACTTTTGTTGAAAAATGGGAGCTTGATTTCGCTTACGTTGTTGAAGGCGTCGGCCGCTTTCGTTGTAATGTGTTTATGCAGCGAAAAGGTTTGGGCGCAGTGTTCAGAACTATTCCTGAAAAAATTAAAACAGCACAAGAACTTAACTTGCCGCCAGCCATTATTGATTTGGTTGACTGTGATCGTGGTCTTATTTTGGTAACGGGACCAACTGGCTCCGGAAAATCCACAACTTTAGCCGCCATGATTCAACATATTAATGCCACACGTGAGACTCATATTTTAACCGTCGAAGATCCGATCGAATTCGTACATCCAAATTTAAAATCCTTAGTCAATCAACGCGAAGTCGGAGCTCACACAAAAACATTCGCAAATGCCTTAAAGGCTGCGCTTCGTGAGGATCCAGATATAATTCTGGTGGGTGAGCTTCGTGATCTAGAAACAATTTCTCTGGCGCTAACCGCCGCAGAGACTGGTCATCTCGTGTTTGCTACACTTCATACGAGTTCTGCAGCTAAAACTGTGGATCGTATTATTGACGTTTTTCCACAAGGACAGCAGGGACAAATAAGAACGATGCTCGCTGAGTCCATACGTGGTGTCGTTGCTCAGTCGCTATTTACACGCGCTGATAAGCAGGGGCGCGTGGCCGCGTTTGAAATTATGAAGGGCACCAAAGCCATTGCCAACCTAATCCGTGAAGGCAAAATACATCAGATTCCGTCGATTATTCAAACCAGCGCTGCGCATGGCATGGTACTTTATGAAAAATATGTCGAGGATCTTGTGAAAAAAGGTCTTATATCTGCCGGAGACGCCAAAACGTTCTTAGGAAAAGATGCCGCGTAATGCTCCCGTCAGAAATTATTAAAAAAAAAAGAAATAACGTAGCGCTTACGCCAGAAGAAATTGAATATTTTATTTCATCATACACAAATGACAGCCTGCCGGATTATCAAATGTCAGCGCTGTTAATGGCCATTTATTTTAACGGAATGACAACCGCCGAAACAGTTGCATTGACCAAAAGCATGCTCTATTCCGGTACCACAATTAATACCAACTTAATTCAAGGGTTTAAAGTTGATAAACACTCAACTGGCGGCGTTGGCGATAAAACCAGCCTCATCATTGGCCCTATCGTAGCCGCGGCGGGTGCCTTTGTTCCAATGATTTCTGGGCGCGGCCTCGGCCACACCGGTGGAACTCTAGATAAGCTTGAAAGCATACCCGGCTTTAACACCCAGCAAAGTCTGCAAAGATTCATAGAAATCACAAAAAAAATTGGAACCTGTTTTATCGGACAAACAAAAGAAATTTGTCCGGCCGATAAAAAAATATATGCCTTAAGAGACGTCACCGCCACAATTGAAAGTCTGCCCTTAATCTGCGCCAGCATAATGTCAAAAAAAATTGCCGAAGGCATAGATGGCTTGGTGCTGGATGTAAAGTTCGGCTCTGGCGCTTTTATGAAAGATGTTCCCTCAGCAAAAGCGTTGGCGCGCGCGCTGATGAGCATTGCGCACAGCTATGAAAAAAAAATTGTCGCCGTTATTTCCTCTATGAGCCAACCGCTTGGAAAATACGCTGGCAATGCTTTAGAAGTATATGAATGTGTTGAAATCATGAAAAACAAAAAATCACTTTCTTTACACGGCTACGATTTATATGAAGATACGCGCGAGCTTTCGCTGCAGCTGTCGGCACAGATGATTCTTCTTTCGGGAAAAACAAGGTCAATTCATGAAGCCTATCTGCTTGCGAAAACCAAACTTGAATCCGGCGAAGCTTTAAAAATTTTTGAACAGCTCTGTTTGGAGCAGGGCGGAGCACTAAGCGATTTAATGCTCCCACAAAAAAAACTTGAACTACGCGCTGAAAACTCTGGGTTTATCAGTTCTTTCAATGTTGAAAAAATTGGCCTGGCTGGTATTCTGCTAAAAGCTGGGCGCTCCAAAGCCGATGACATTATAAACCCCACTGCGGGAATTGAATTTCATGTTAAAATTGGCGATGCCATCAGCAAAGGCGATGTTATTTTTACGCTTCATGGTGATGATTCTGAATTATTCAGTGATGCCCTTGCATTACTAGCAATGTCTTTTGAAATTTCCTTGCAAAAGCCTCCGCCCCACGTTCTTATTAAAGAAGTATTGACGTAGCGATCAAAGATTTATTAAAGCAACTGGGAGCCAACCATGTTAGTCATTCAAAAGCTGACCGAAACTGTTAATTTTTTAAAATCCCGAGTTAAAACTAAACCCCGCGTCGGCATTATCTTGGGTTCTGGACTTGGCCATTTTGTTCAACATCTGCAAATTGAAGCCGCCATGCCTTTTGGTGATATACCAAATTTTATTCCGCCAACAGTAGAGGGACACTCTGGTAATCTAATTTTTGGAAAAATAGACAATGTGGATCTGGTTATTCTGCAGGGTCGCCTTCATTATTATGAAGGCCACTCTATGGAGGTGGTCGTGTTCCCCGCGCGGGTTATGGCCCTTTTGGGAATTGAAATTTTAATTGTAACTAATTCCGCCGGTGGCTATGGTGATGGCATGAATGCCGGCGATTTTATGATTATCGAAGATCATATTAATTTAATGGGAACAAACCCGCTGATGGGTCCGAACATAAAAGAACTTGGACCTCGCTTTCCGGATATGACCGAGGCTTATGATCGCGAGCTGATTGCCGTGGCAGAGCGAATTTTCAGATCACAAAAAACTTTTTTCCATAAGGGCATTTATGTGGGTGTTACTGGCCCCACCTATGAAACCCCATCGGAAATTAAAATGTTCAAAGCAATCGGCGGAAAAGCGGTTGGAATGTCAACTGTACCAGAGGTTATTGCCTGCAACCACTTGGGGCTTCGGATTGCCGCCATTTCCTGTATAACTAACTTAGCGGCCGGAATATCAAAAAATAAACTCACACATGCTGAGGTTACAGAAACGGCAAAAAAAGTAGAGCAGAAGTTCTGCTCTTTTTTAAAAGAATTTGTAAGTAAGATCTAATAAAATAATTTCAAGATTAGAAAATTATAATCTGAATATGACAAAGTTGATCAAAAACTTTAAACGGTATTATAATATGCGGATGTCTTGAGTAAACCTCTGGCAAGTCTTTTGTTGCACACGGATGGGGTATTGTCATTTTTAATGCAAAACCTTTTTCGTTAAGCTTGGCTTTAGCATAACCATAACACATATTTGAAATTTCACCCATGCAATCAAGTATTTCACGTGAATTGGGGTCTATTTTCTGACCAATCATTTTTTCAAACAATGCAGCCAGCACCATTTTATCAAAATGGAACCTGATCTGCCCGGTATAGGGGTCTGATTTTAAATCCAAAAAAACTGAAATGTCATTTTTTGATTTCCAATTTTTTTCAACAAAACCTTTGTCAAATGTGCTCGCAACCCCAGCCATTGTCTGCAGAGTTTCTGCAACGCCGGCCGAAAAATTTAATATAACTTCACCATTTAAAAAAGGATGCTGTGCCGGTATCTTTGGTGCTGTGCTCATAACTAGGCTGCCTTTCCACTAGATGAACTTATTTTTTTATATGCGCTTTCTAGTTTGGCTTTCAACATGGCGGGACTAAACGGCTTAACCACATAATCAGTTACGCCAGCTTTTACCGCCTCTAATATCTGCGCCTGTTCGCTTTCTGCCGTCACCAGCATAAACGGCAAGGTCTTAAAGGGCTCCTCACCACGACATTTTTTCAGCAAATCTATTCCCAGCATATTCGGCATATTCCAGTCTGAAATAATAAACTCAAAGGGCGCACCTTGCTGCGCGTGTTCTACTATAAACTTATAAGCCTCGGCTCCATCAACGGCCTCAACCGCGTTAGCATAACCTAAATCGGTTAATGCTTTTTTTACTATTTTTCTCATGGTGCCAAAATCATCTACTATTAAGAATTTCGTTGTCGGTTTAAACATTTCTTATCCCATTTCTATAAATTAATTGACCACACTGCTCTTGCATTCTTATCGGAACTTAATTTTTGAACTTTAAATAAACTTTAACTTTTTTAGCGCCCTATCTTTTTTGACTCGCTTTGAGACAATTACCCTGCATTTTTCAATTTTTTATCCTCTGCCAGGCTAATAATTTTTTCAGCAACTGAGTGTAGCGGCAACACATAATCAACAGCACCAGTGGCAACAGCCGCTCTGGGCATACCATAAATAACAGAAGAGGCCTCGTCTTGAGCAATTGTGTTCACTCCTATAGATTTCAACTTAGCTATTTCATGAGACCCGTCGCCTCCCATGCCTGTTAATACCACGGCCGTAGCATTCCTTATCTTCGCCTCAAAAACCGATTTGAATAAATAATCAACGGATGGTCGGTGTCGATTCATCAGTGGGTCTTCACTAATCTGTATAAAAACTTTATCATCGACAACCTTAACACCCATTTGTTTTCCACCTGGAGCAATGAGCACTTTATTGGGTAATACCTCATCATTATGAACGGCCTCTTTCACCTCAAAATGCACAAGTGTATTCAAACGATCGGCAAAAGCCTTCGAAAACACAGCTGGCATATGTTGTACAATCAGTATCGGCGGAATTTCATTTGGTAAGGCTTCAAGAATACTGCGTACGGCCTCAGTGCCGCCAGTTGACGAGCCAATTAATGTTATATGACTAGCATTGAAATTTTTTACCGCGCCAGATTTATTAAACTGTGATTTTCGTATTTGTGGCCTATGGATTGGTTTTTTTGCCTTAGCAGCAACTCTTAATCTTTCGTGAATAATTGGCGTAAGCTTTACTAAGTCCTTCATTTCTGGTTTTTTAATATAATCAATTGCACCCGCAGAAAGCGCATCCATCACAAAAGGGCCATCATCGTCCGATAGTGAACTAATCATAACTGTAGGAATAAACTGTATTTGTTGAACTTCTCTTAAAAAATCCACGCCATTTTTTTTGGGCATGTGAATGTCAAGAGTAATTAAATCCGGCTTGCATTGGCTGATCATTTTCGCAGCTTCGAATGCATCTTTGGCAACACCAATGACTTCAAAACCAGAATCTTGAGAAATAATTTTTGAAAGCAATGCTCTAATGGTTTCAGAATCGTCAACAATAAGTGTTTTTATTTTAGACGGCAAGCTTGCTTTGTAGACTGAATTCTGATTTTTATTTTGCGCAAGCTTAATGGCTGATTTTAGCTTGGCGCGAATTTCATTGCCAGAATTAATTAAATTTTCAATTGTCGGCTTTTCAACATAATCAAGAGCGCCGAGCTTGAGTGCTTGCTTTGCAATAGGCTCATCTTCGCGATTAATCGAAGAAACGACAATAACCGGTGTTTTGTCATTTCGTTGGTTTAGCTGATTTAAAAACGAAAGTCCATCAACCACCGGCATATGAAGATCCAACGTAATAGCATCGTATTTTTCAGTTTTAAGAAGTTTGAGCGCCTCTGCGCCATTCATCGCTTTGTGTTTAATTACAAAACCCTGTTCTGGAATTAAAATACTCTTAAGCAACATGTGTATAGTCTTGGAGTCGTCAATACATAATATATTAAGTGGCTTCGCTCTGGCGATCGCGCTGTTCGAAACCTCTAGAGCCACCCCTGCACTTTTAATATCTTCAGTTCTTTGATAAAAAGAGGGCGATACGGACTCAATTGGCAGCTTAAGTCCCTGCAGCGATTCTGAGACACCCAACACCAGGGCGCCCTCAGGAGCAAGCTTTTCAATCAACTTCGTTGTGATGCTTTCAACCTGCTGTGAATTAAAGTAGATAAAAACATTTCGGCAAAAGATTAGATCGAATTTTGCCGAAATTGGTTGATCATCGAATTTTGTCAGATTAAAAATTGAAAATTTGCACTTAGCCTTAAGGGATTCTTTTATTTTTGAAAAATCTTTAACCTTATTTTTACCCTTTATCCAATGACCATCGACATACATCGCCGGCGATTGATTCAGCTCCTCGTTTCTGTAAACAGCATTTTTTGCAATCTCAACAGATTCACTATCAATATCCGTACCCCAAATTTCAAAATCTATGTGTGGCGCCACTTCGCGCAGATGGTAATGAAAAAACATTGCCAGCGAGTAAACTTCTTGTCCCCGACTACAGGCCGCAGACCAAATTCTGATTTTTTTGTCTCCGCGCGCTTCAGCTGCGCGTATCAATTTGTTTAGATGCTGATTTGAAATGTATTCGAAATGTGTATACTCTCTGAAAAAAAAAGTGTGGTGTGTCGTCAGCAGCGACAATAGCGCTTCGGTTTCTCGCTCTTTGTTCAACTTTAAGTAAGCCAAATATTCATCTTCGGTTTTTAAACCAATTTTCAGCATTCTGCTTTTCAGACGGCTTTCAACCATAGAATACTGTTTTTCGCCCAATTGAATTCCTGCAATATCAGACACTATTTTTGCAGCTTCTTTTACAGCATTATGTACGCTCGAATTACTGTTTTCCACGGACGACTTACCTTCTGCAATTGTTAAATAATCGCTATTCTTACCTCTTAGGCGACGCTTTTCATTCTCTGATTAGAATTAGCAAATCGATCTGCTTTGCCGCCATCAACATATTGTGACAGTGTGCCTACAGACTGATTAAGACCTAAAGTTTGCACCTTCATTTGTTCAGAGGCGGCCACAGATGATTGTGTCACTGTAGAGTTTTGATTTGCAACCAGCCCAAGCCGATCCATTGCCTCTGTGATTTGTGTCACGCCAAAGCTTTGCTCTTTTGATGAACTTGCAATGTACGAAACCAGTTTGTCGACCGACTTAACGCTGGTGAGAATCTCTGTTAACGCCTCTTTACACAGCTTCGCAGTTTCAGAGCCAAAATCGATCTTTTCTTTGCTGCTCTTCATAAGCGTATCAATTTTTTCTTTCGTATCATGAACAATGCTCTCCACCTGAGAAACTGACTCATGAAGCATAACTGTTATTTCTTTTGCTGCGCCACCAGACATTTCGGCCAGCTTTCCTATTTCTGACGCCACTACGGCAAAACCCTTGCCAGATTCGCCAGCCCTCGCGGACTCCACTGATGCATTAAAAGACAGTAGTTTCGTCTGAAAAACTATATCATTTATAATTTTGGTTTTATTTGAAATTTGGTGAATCATTTTTGTTATTTCAGAAAGCTGTCCATTGGAACTTTTTACCTGCTCGGACAGCGCCATATTGTTCGATTCGATTTCACTAATCGCCATCAGCATGCTATCAACAATTTGCCGCCCTTGCTCTGCTGAGTTTTTGCTCTCCGCAGAAAGTTCTTTTGATTTTTGTGCGGACTCAGAGTTTTTTTGAATCATCGAGCTGATTTCACTTACAGTCGATGCCGTTTCCTGCAAAGAATACGATTGCTCAATTGCAGCAGTTGATAACTGTGCAGAGTCTTCTGCTATTTTAATAGCGACGCCGCCCAGTTCGCTTGAGTTTTTTGCTAAATCTTTTGTAATGTGTTCGACGGCTGTCGACAACCTGGCACCCACCCACGAAGACAGCACAAATGAGGCGGCTGACAGCCCGCTGAGTACCCAATAAAGCAGTTCGCCAGCATAACTTAAGCTAAAAAAAGTTCCAGCGACTAAAATA
>JBBTEQ010000005.1:0-8137 GCA_038042235.1 Bdellovibrionota bacterium
TAAATTAAACAACTCAATAAAATTTAATAATCCTACTAAATCTAAAAAAAAAATTAATAAACCTTTTTTTGACTGGCCGGTGTGGGAAGCGCGTATGACCCGTGGTTACTTGCCGCGCGGAACAAAAAAAAGAAGACGTCCGCATCGTGGAATAGACTTAGCCGCGACTAGAGGTTCAGCTGTTATGTCCTCACATGATGGAGTGGTGATTTACACCGGCTCGGGATTTAAAGGTTATGGAAAAATGATCATGATGGAGTCCACTGATAAACGTGATGGTGGAAACTGGGCCACTCTTTACGGACATTTAGACAAAATATTGGTCTACGAAGGCAAAAAAGTAAAACAAGGCGAAGTCATAGGTGCGCTGGGTAACACCGGCAGATCATCAGGCCCGCATCTGCATTTTGAAATCAGAAGACTCAATGGCCCGATTGATCCTCTTCCACTGCTGCCGGCTGGAGAAGCTTTAACCAATGATGTCGATAATGGGGCAGTTGAAGATTAGAAGCAATAAGCTTCATTTGATATAATTTCCATGTCTCCTCCCGGGACCTTGGGCTAGGGTTTTTCTATTTAATAAAAGCTCCAATACAGCCGATAAAGAATTGTCGGAGAACGCTCTTAATGCCTGTGCTATCGAAATCAAATTATATTCGCTTTGTCGCAACCCTCAGTGGTTTGTTATTATTTTTAATAAGTTTTCAAAATTGCTCGGTGCTCAATAGTAATAAACCACTATTAGGCAATATTTTACAGGGTGAACCGACTCCACATTCTACACTTCCACCAGACGCTATCCCGCCTGTTTTACGTCGTAGAGCTCTTATCATAGGTCTTGATGGCACGACCGGAAACCAATTTAATTACCAAGTTTTTAGTCAGAACAAAGCCCCCAATTTAAAAGATATGTTACTCAAAGGCAGGTTCACAATCTGCGAGAGCGACCGAGACACCCGCTGCGCACGAACTCACAGTGGTCCTCGTTTTCATAGTGACTATCAATGGAAGACTGGGCCCGGTTGGGCCGCCGTATTAACTGGGGTCGACACTCAACTTCATAAAGTAAAAGATAATAGCGACAGCTCATTAAAAGCTTTCACAGTATCCACTCGCGAACACCCTACTTTATTTGGGCGTGCAAAAAAAGTAGGTCTAAAAACAGCGGCGGCCGGTGTAGGCTCATTTATAACTTCACGAAATAATGATTCTCTCTATTACGGAGTCATTGATTATGAATGTGGTTTTCAAGCATTGGGACCCGATGTTCAATTTTATGCGGAATCCAGTTGTAATTTGGATCATCGAAAATCTTTCAATAATGCAGACCCTAATCGAGACAATTTTTTAACTGAATGGATGTTAAGTAAAATTGATGACTCAAGTATTGATATTACAATGGGCGTATATGATGTGATCGACACAGTTGGCCACTCAAATGGTTTTGACAGCAACGACAATTATCTTCAAGCCATAACAGATACAGATACACAAATTGGACATCTACTTAATGCCATCAGATTACGAGCACCTTTACATAACGAAGAGTGGCTTGTATTACTTACATCTGATCATGGCGGGCATCGTATCGCATTATGGGGCGATCATGGTGATACCTTATTTGAAGATGAGGTCGTACCTTTTGCTATTGCCCTCTACGGCTCAGAGAAAAAACTAAAGCCACTAATATACCCGGTCACTCATATGGACACCAACCCAACCATTATGCATTGGCTTAACATCCCGCCGATTAATGTGGATGGGCGCATACAAGGTTTTTAGTAATTCTGAAGAGTTTACAAAGTCTTGGTTCTGTACATCTTAACAACATTTAGAGCCAGCGGAATTAATGAAATGGCAATAATCCCCAGTACCAGTAAAGTAAAATTTTTCTGAATGATTTCAACTTGTCCGAAGTAATATCCGGCAAGACAAAAAATAAAAACCCAGGCAAGAGAACCAAAAAATGACAATGTGATAAATTTTTTATAAGTTAATAAACTCATGCCAGCAAAAAAAGGCGACATGGTGCGAATAATAGGAAAAAATCTTGCCAGACTAACCGCCCAAACACCTTTTTTTTCAAAAAATTCTTCAGTCATGGTTAAATATTTTTTTTTAAGAAAAAATTGTTCTTTTTCAAATAAAGAGCGCCCCAGTTTTTTCCCGACGAAATAATTTAAGGAGTCTCCCATTGTAGCCGCTAAAATTAGCAAAGGGATGATACTTTCGAGTTTAATAAAATCAGGTCGTGCTGCAAGTGCGCCAACTGCAAAAAGTAACGAATCACCCGGAAGAAACGGCATAAATACCAGCCCGGTTTCACAAAAAATAATTAAAAATAAGATTAAATAAATCAAGGCACCCCAATTTTGGGCCCATTGAATAAGGGTGATGTCGATATGTAGTATTGAGTTTATAAATTCCATAGTCTGCCTCTCTACGTTTATGAAGAGGCAGTATAATCCTTAAATTTCAATCGGACAATCACCTTGTGGTTGTGTATTATACTTATTTTCAGCATCGTTCAAACTCTGAATAAAACTTCCGGCGCTATAACTTGCAGATACCGAGTTGAATTTACAATCATCTTTATATGAAATCGCCGCCGCTTGATAAAGGGCCTGATTATTACGAAAAGTAGTTACAATCAGTGTGTATTTAGTGCAACTATCCTGTGAGCAACGAGCTTGAACATAAATCTGTAAACCTCTTTGCGAGTCTGAATAAACACCTTCAGAATCTAGAACACCATTTTCATGACGAGTTGTTAAAGGCAAAATTTCTCCTGACGGACTTTGCAATTCAACACTAACGGTAAAACCGCTGCCTGTTTGAGTAGGTATAGCTACAGTTGCAATTTTATAATCGGCACTAACGCTAGCACCCTGTTGGTCAGCTTGTGCAGAAACAGTTGGATTTAGATTGGTTTGTTGAGTTTTTACAGTGGCTCTAATTCTGTCATCTTTTTTAGCGCAAGAACTTAATATGGTCATCGATAAAAGAGTTATCAGAACTAAGTTCATTCCATTTTTAACTTTGTTGCCTGTCATAATTTGAGTCATTTCGAGCTCCTTATTTTTATACATATATATTGATTATTCAAGAATGAGGCCAAATTAAGGTTTTTGTTGCCCCAATATTCACTAGTAAAATCGGGCTTATTCTCAAAATGAGAAATTGCTGTTTTGTCTCAAAATGAGACCTCGACTAAAATTGCATTCAAACTGAGATTATTTGACAGTTCAAAGACTAAGTTCTTACTATTTACTATGAATCAAAATACAGGTCAAAAAGTGGGGTTGATATTATCTGGCGGGGGTGCCCGTGGCGCCTATCAAACAGGGGTCTTAAAGGGGCTAGCTGAGATATTACCTGAAAAACATGTCAATCCTTTTAAAATTATTTCAGGTGTAAGCGCTGGGGCCATTAACAGTGCTAAATTAGCTTCTGATATTGAATCCTTTTCGAATGCTGTTGAAAAATTAATTTTTTTATGGTCACAAATCACAACCGATCAGGTTTTTAAAGCCGATATTTTATCAATGAATAAACTATCATTTGGCTTATTAGGTGCTAAACAAAAAAAACTAGATTCCTTACTTGATACCGCACCATTATTGGATTTACTAAATAAACATTGCAACTTTGAAAAAATTAAAAAAAATTTAGACGATAACGTTATTGAATCTTTGATTATAACCGCTAACAATTACTCCTCGGGCACAGCCATAAGTTTTGTACAAACATCAACTTCAAAATTGGCCTGGAAAGACAGTCGAAGACTCGCAACTTTGGCTAAAATCGACGCTCATCATGTTATGGCTTCCTCTGCCATTCCAATATTATTCCCTCCGGTAAAAGTCGGCACTCAGTATTACGGCGATGGCTGTGTTCGTAATAATACGCCTTGTTCGCCGGCTATCAGAATGGGTGCGGATAAAATATTTGTTATTGGTGTTCGTACACAAATGAGTGCTGAGGTTTTAACTAGATCCGCATCTGATAACTTAACTCAACCAGCCACATCACCTTCTGTTGTACGTATACTTAACGCATTGCTCAATGCAGTTTTATTAGATTCAGTTGAACAAGATGTTCACCGGATTCAGCGGATAAATCAGTTGGTTGCTCTTTCAGGAAAAAACTCTGCCAAAGAAGGATTTAAAGAAATTCCGGCGCTTTGTATTTCACCATCTGAAGATATCGGTGAGCTGGCACGTCATCACGCACATCACTTACCCAGGTTGATACGTATGACGATCTCAGCTCTGGGCTCGCTTGATGAAGCCAGCGAAATTTTAAGTTATTTATTATTTGAACCGCATTTTTGTCGTAAATTAATTGAAATGGGTTACAATGATGCCATTAACTCAAGAAAACAAATCGAAGAGTTTTTTCTGGTTTAATGTAAAGGAGTTTTGTGGACCAAATATCTGACGGAGCAAAATGGTTTTTACACCTCAGTGGAAATGTGCAAGGACCTTTTGATCAGAAAACACTGCAGGTAACCTTGCAAAATTTGGGAAATGAAAAATCTGAACAGGCCCTGGTGTGGAAGCGTGGTTTAACCGAGTGGGTTAAAGCTAAAAACTGGCAAAACGCTGCGCCAGAACCGGCTTCAGCTCATAACGATAATACCCAAGCCCAAGAAGCCGAGGGCAATTCGCTTTTTGAAAAAACCTTCACGCAAACTTATACAGAAGGTGTATTTTTTAAGGTTCAAATTAATTTCCTTGATCAACCCTTAATGACGAAGTCCGAACTTATGACCTTAATCTCAAAGCAGAGTGATGTTTCGAAAGTATCAATCCAGGATCCCAAAAGTAAAGCATGGAAAGATGTATATGCTTTTCCGGACATCGTTGAACGCCTAGGATTGTCTCGTCGTAAGAATCCCCGCGTTCCCATTTTGGCAAATTTCAGTGGTAAAACAACTAGTCATGAAAATATCTCATACCGAGTGATTACAATCAGCGAGGGAGGTATGGGCTTTACAGAATGTTTTGATCTTAAAATCGGTGATGAGGTTGAAGGCCAAGTTTCAAGCCCTCATTTTTTTCAACCTCTGAATGCAAAAGCCGATGTTATTTATGCCGGTGCAGACGGTTATATAGGCTTAAAATTCTCACAAATTCCTGATGAAGCTAAGGCAGCCATTATTGATTACATCAAAAAATTCGGCAAAGATTCAGCAAATGCCCCTCCGCGGTGATACCGACTTGTTGATATTATAACTATGGAAAAAGGCTGGCCGGGGCTTCCCTATCATTCAATTTCAGAACATTTTAAACGCATCTTTAACGAGAAAGTTTATAAGATTCCGGTTACAGTTGTTGATAATTGTCCGAATCGCATGGGGCTTAAAGGAATGAAGACCTGCAGCTTTTGTGATGTATGGGGATCAGCTGCCCGTGAGGAGTCTTTTAGTCTTACACTCGATCAACAAATTGAATCCTATCATCAGCAAATTGCAAAAAAATACAATGCAAAAAAGTTTTTGATTTATTTCCAGGCTTACACCAACACCTTTACTAAAGTTTCGGTGTTACGTGAAAATTTTGAAACTGCACTAAAATATCCTTTTGTTGCAGGATTTGTTCTGGGCACTAGGCCCGATTGTTTATCTGAAGCTGTATTACAGCTCTGGCAGGAGTACTGTCAGAAAAGTTTTGTATCAGTCGAATTAGGTGTACAGAGTTTTTTTAATTCTCATCTAGATTTTATGCAGCGCGGACATACTCAAGAAGACTCTTTGAAAGCCATTAGTAAAATTGCCAACCAAACTACTGTAGATCTTGGCATTCATTTGATTTTTGGTTCACCTAATGAAACTCTCGAGCAGGTCATTGAAACCGCCCGGATTTGTAATGATTTACCGATTACAAACATCAAACTTCATAATATGCATGTGTTAAAAAATACAGAACTGGAAAAATGGTTCAATGAAGGACTTTATGCTCCTATAGAGCTGAATGAATACACCGACAAGGTTCAGCTATTTTTATCTTATTTACACCCAAGAATAGCGATTCACAGACTTACGGCTTATGCGCCAAGATGGGATGAACTCATTGCGCCTAAGTGGACGTCCGATAAAATGGGGCCACACCAGCAGATTGTCGATTTTTTAAGAGCCAAAAAAATATACCAAGGATGCAAACTTACCCCGCAAAATGAACTGGATCGCACCATATTTCATCAAATGAGTCTACGAGTTGAGCGAACAAACGGCATCTAACAGTTAATTTAAGAAATCACTGTTTCTGCATCATGCTATATAAAAAAAGTGAAATTGTTTGAGGCTAAACTTAGGTCTTGACTGTATTTCTCGAGAGAGAAAGCCATTAGGACCTAGGGCTTGCAAATTTCATTTTTCTGCACAGCGTCTGTCTAAATTTTAAACAGGACCTTCTTTTTTTTATTTTTTTTCTTTGCAACTTCATAAAAAAACATTCAATCTTAGATACAAGATATACGCGCTTTATCGGCAAGATTGTCACTTTAGACACTAGATGTAGTAAATCTAGTAATTAAAGTAGAAAGTTTTCGGTATCGCCGAAAGAATCTTGAGCCGACCAGGATGGTCAACTAAATTTTAAGAAGAAAATTGCAACTAGACCTAGACTTTCAAAATTTCTGAGGGGGAATTTTGTTGGGGTTTTTTGTCTCAAAAAAACAAAAAACTACATTACACAGAGGGGAAACCATGGAAATTTTAAAAAGAGATACTCATAGCGAACAATCAATAAATTCTCCGCATATAATGCGTGTTAAAAAACGTGATGGATCTTTAGAGGCTGTTGACGTCACTAAAATCGTTGAGCGCGTAAATCGCTGTTGTCAGGGCCTAGCGCATGTGGATCCCCTTCGCGTTGCAACCAAGGCTATCAGTGGTCTTTATGACGGCGCTACAACTAAAGAGCTTGATAACTTATGTATTCAAACAGCATCTTTATTAATTGGCGAAGACCCTGAATACTCAAGACTAGCCGCAAGACTTCTTTCTACCTATATAGATGAAGAAGTTAAATCACAGAAAATCGGTTCTTTTGCCGACTCCGTTCAAATTGGTTTTAAAAATGGCCTGCTATCACAAACAACCTATGATTTTGTTATGCAGTACAAAACCGAACTTTGTGCAGCAATAGAACACTACAAAACCGATCGATTTGAATACTTCGGATTAAGAACGATTTATGATCGCTATCTTTTAAAAAATCCCACTTCACGTCAGATTTTTGAAAATCCGCAATACTTTTTTATGAGAGTGGCCTGCGGTCTTTCTCAATCACCTGCAGAAGCCATCGAATTTTATCGATTAATTTCTTCTCATGATTATTTGCCTTCAACTCCAACTTTATTCAATTCCGGAACTCAAAGGCCACAAATGAGTTCCTGCTATCTGCTAGATTCCCCGACTGATGATTTAAAATCAATTTATGATAAGTATACTGATATCGCTCTATTGTCTAAATTTGCTGGAGGTATAGGTTTGGCCTATAGCCGCATCAGATCTAGAGGCTCCTTAATAAAAGGTACCAATGGACATTCTAATGGAATTATTCCTTGGTTAAAAACTTTGGATTCTTCTGTAGCCGCTGTAAATCAAGGTGGTAAACGTAAAGGAGCGGCCTGTGTTTATCTTGAATCTTGGCACGCTGATATAGAAGAATTTTTGGAATTAAGAGATAATACGGGTGATGAAGCCAAAAGAACTCATAATATCAATGTAGCCAACTGGATTCCTGATTTATTTATGAAGCGAGTTGAGGCCGATGCGATGTGGTCTTTATTTGACCCAAATATTGTGCCACATTTTACAGATCTCTATGGTGCTGAATTTGAAACAGCCTATCTTGAGGCCGAAGCTTCAAAGAAATATCACAAGCAACTTAAAGCTCGTGATCTTTACACCCGAATGATGAAAACTCTAGCGCAAACTGGAAACGGCTGGATGACTTATAAAGATGCTTCTAATATGAAGTCCAATCAAACAGGGCTTCCAGAAAATGTGATTCACCTTTCAAATCTTTGCACTGAAATATTAGAAGTAACTTCTAAAAATGAAACTGCAGTTTGTAATTTAGGTTCTGTTAATTTGGGACGTCATATCACCAATGGACAGTTTGATTTT
>JBBTEQ010000006.1:0-828 GCA_038042235.1 Bdellovibrionota bacterium
ATAAGTAATTTTAAATTTCATATTGATGAATATAAAAATGTTATTTATCCCTTTGTACAAAAACAAGATAACTCTTATTTTGTGATGAACATCCCGATTTCAACCTGTGACTTAAATAATCAAGTGACCAAAGTAAATTTAGAATTGCCAAAATGTGAAATTCCTAAAAAATACGCTAGTCGACGTTCATCCAAAAAGAAATCTCGTAGGATCGCTAGTCGAAAATAATCAGAATTTGTAATTAAATCGTCGCAAACACTTTATGGGTATCGTCCAAATCGTCAAGGGCCGTTAAAAATTCTTCGACTTCTTTACGTTGTCCAGCTGAAATATCGGTTATATTTGTAGCCTTGTAAGATAAGGCTGACGAATTAATATTCCAGCCACGAGCTGTTAATGCTTTAGTCAAAGTATCGAGGTTTGGAGCACTGGTAAAAAACTCATAAGTTCCATCTTCATTATTAGCCACATCATCAGCACCAGCTTCGATAGCCTCTTCATCAATATCGAATTTTCCGGTTTTTGAGGCCTCAACTGCACCAACTCGAGCAAACATCCAAGCAACGCTATTGGTTTCACCTAAGTTTCCGCAATGTTTTTTAAAGACACTGCGTATTTCAGGAGCGGTTCGGTGTTTGTTATCGGTCTGGCATTCGACAATAACTCCTACTCCATGGGGGCCGTAGCCCTCGTATGTTAATTCTTCGATGACTTTTCCATCATCCAACAAGCCCGCGCCTTTTTTGATAGCGCGTTCAATTGTATCATTCGGACATGAAACCTTTTTTGCAGCCTCGACTGCCAATCGCAAACGCGGATTCATCGAAA
>JBBTEQ010000006.1:838-8714 GCA_038042235.1 Bdellovibrionota bacterium
CAGGACCACCGGACTTAGAAGCAACTGAGATTTCTCGCGCTAACTTAGTAAAGAGCATTCCTTTTTTTTGTGCATTTTCAGTTTTGCCCGCCGCTTTCCATGATTTTCCCATAATAATCCTTTAATTAATTGATATGTAAAATTAACGATTTGCTTCTAGTTTGTCTAGAGCTTGCTAATGATGTTAGATTAATTAAATGACTTGGTCTTTTAATGTTTCAAATGTTTATGAAAAAATTAATGTGCTAAGAAACAGTGCAGATTTAGTATTGAATAATAAAGTAAAACTACAAGTACCAGTTATTCCGGCCCGTGATGCTAGCATATTAGAGTTTAAGGCCCACCCCTTAAAGAAAGGCTTATCAACCAAAGAAGGCCAAGCCAGAATGTTACATGATCTAGCCAGTATTGAGCTGCAGGCTATGGAGCTTGGAATTAGAACACTGGCAGAATTTCCTGAGGCTCCTGAGCAGTTTAAAGAGGATCTTTGGAAAATTACTTTATCTGAATCTGAACATCTTGAGATGTGTTTAACAGAAATCGATGCTTTGGGTTTTAAGTGGGGCAACTGGCCAATTAATTGTGGTTTGTGGGCAACCGTAAGCCCTCAGGATTCAATTATAGACCGCGTGCTAATCGTCCATCGTTATCTTGAAGGCAGTGGACTAGATGCCGGCGATACCTTACTCAAGCGTCTTGGCGGCATTGATGCTTCTGGGACTAAAAATGCCGTGAAAATCATTAACATCGAAGAAATCGGTCATGTTCTGTTTGGTACAGAATGGTATATCAAATTGTGCAAGGCTGAGAACTTAAATCCCACTGATGATTTTATAAGTCGTATGAATAAACTCAGAGGTGTACTGCCAAAACGAGTTAACCAGATTAACTCTGAACTGCGCAAACGGGCGGGTTTTACTGAAGAAGAGATTAAGTATCTTCAGCAGCTTCGCGAATCTTTTTTGGATAAAGACAGTATTTGGAAGAAAAGGTAGCTAAATTTTACAATCGCAAGGTCAAGATAACTTTGGCGCGACTTTTGAAGTGGTATTATGATAGGATTCGGAACCACTTAACTGGAGGCATAATGAAACCAAAAAATATTCTTCAAAACACACTTCTCTCTGCTTTGTTAATTCTATTATCGAGCTTGTCATTACAAGCTATGGAATTGGGTGATGTCTCTTTAGCAGGAAATGGCTGTTATGGCTCAACAATTATAACACCTGTTTCTGCAGTGCGCGGGCGCATCTCATTACCAGTACGTGCGAGTTTAAATAAAAAGGCTGGGCTTGCTTCTTTTGAACGTTCCACTTGTAACATACGCATCCCCGTTAAATTGGCACCAAATGAAAAGTTGCAAATTCTAGATGTTGCGCAGTCTGTACGTTTGTCTGTTTCAGCGGGGGCAGAAGTTAAATCAAATTTAAATCTAACTTTAGTGGGTCGAAGAACTCCAGATTTAACTTTAGTGGTTAAAGCTGAAGATAATAATATTACCACCGCAAAAGTTCTTAAAACGGAAAAATCTGTGGTTATAGCAGAATCAAATTGTGGTCAGGATACAATAATTGCTGGCAATTTAAGTCTTCTTGCTGTTGGTCAGAGTGGAGCGAGCGCAACAACAAGCTCTGTAAAAGTGACTTTAAAAGTTTTGAGCTGCGAAGAATAGTAATCTCTCAGTCGTATGTGAAATGTTTTTCAGTTTATTGCAGCAGCTTCTTCCAGTAACTGAAAAAAATTTTTTCGATTAATTGGTTTTTCTAGAAGAGCATAGGCGCCCATATTGAGTGCTTCATTTTCAGTTATATCGGTTTGACCTGTTATTAAAAAAACTACTGGCTTACTTAAATGGAGTTCTCTGATTTTTTTTAAAAGATCAATGCCATTTAAATTTGGCATTCTTATGTCGGATATAACAATATCTACTTTAACTTTTTTCACGATTTCTAGGGCTTCAGCGCCATCGCAGGCTTCATATGTTACACAACTGAGTTTTTTAAAATCATAAACAATTGCTTTTCTTAAATCAACCTCATCATCTACTATCAGAACAGTTTTGCCACTAATTGCTTTATTCATCCGAATTTCCTTCCTAACTAATTTAGTTGTTCTTCGGTAGTAATATTGTAAATTTAGTATTTAAACATTCGGTATCAAGAAATAATTTTCCGTGATGCGACTCAACAATACCACTTGAGATACTTAATCCAAGCCCCGTGCCTTTTCCAACTTCTTTAGTTGTAAAAAAAGGCTGCATTATTTTGGATTGGATATTTTTAGAAACACCACTGCCACTGTCAACGATATTAAATTTAATAAATTCATTCCAAATGCAAACTTCAATTTTAATCCACTTGTGCTCTAGGGTTTGAACAGCATCAAATGAATTATTTAATAGATTTAATAAAACCTGTGAAATTTCTACTGATCTACATTCAATTAAAAGATCTGGATTAAGCCCATTATAGTTAATTTCGATTTGTACACCGTGGGTTTTGAATTTTTCCTTACAAAAACTAAGTGTTTCATCAATTAGCGCATTAACTGCACACATTTCAAAAGGCATGCGGCTTGAATCTTTTGAAAAGGTCCTGAGTCCTTTTATAATTTTTGCGATACGAAGTGTTGTATTTTTAATCGTGCTTAAGCTTTGAACCAGATCCGTGGCTACTATATTTTCGGCTGCAATTTCCTCTTCAAGTTGCTCTATTTTCATGCTGATGGTCGCTAAAGGAGTATTGATCTCATGTGCAATACCCCCGGCCATTTCACCAAGTGCTGACATTTTGGCCGAAGTTA
Source organism: Bdellovibrionota bacterium (assembly GCA_038042235.1). Classification (GTDB taxonomy): domain Bacteria; phylum Bdellovibrionota; class Bdellovibrionia; order Bdellovibrionales; family Bdellovibrionaceae; genus Pseudobdellovibrio. The sequence goes on from JBBTEQ010000006.1 coordinate 3,641, forward strand.
TAAGAGCCTGTTTCTGCTGGTCAATAATAGCGTTCTGAGATTTTTTACCTGCTTTCCATCGGTTAACAATTACATAAATCATAAATAAAGATATAAGAAGGGATAATAAATATATTATTTGAATATAAAAACTGGTGACTTTTATTGAGTTATTATAATTATCGAAATAAATTGCGCTGAGTTTGCTTAATTGCGAAGAGGCTTCCTCTGAAGAGAAAACCTCTTGAATCAATTTATCGAGTTCGTCTTTATTTAGAATAATTTTCGAATGCAATAAAAGCGAATGCAATTCTTCATTTTTCGTAGGCTCGGTTTTGGTGTTGCTTTCAGCCCGTAAAATATATTTCTGCAAGATGTCTTTTGCTTCTGGCGAAGAAATTAGATAATAGGATAATGCGGCACGAATAAGTTGCTGACTTAATAAAGTATAACCATTGTACTCTTTTGACTCGGCCTGCATTCTATGAATATAAAAAACTGAGTTTTTAAGTACAGCATTTTTTGATTTAAATATTTCGACATTATTAGTCTTTGTTTCTATGTAGGCGCAGTATTCATTTATTGCTTTCAGTACCTGAAGGTTCTGATTTTTACCGAATTTCAACTGATAACATATTTGTGTTAATTTTTCTGAGTTGACTACAATTGAGTCGTAATTCAATAGTAAAAAACCTCTGTCACGAAGAATATCCTTATCTAGGCTGGTTTCGACTTGCTTTAAAGTGGTCAAAGAATTCGTAAATGATTCATTCTCTTTTAACAAATGATTTTTATTTTGATAATAAAAAAAAGATATTCCTGCGAGTCCGAAAAAAATAACTGTAGGTAATAGGAAATATCTTCTCATTGGTTGTTGACCTTCTGAGTTTCGGGACTTTTTATATGATATTCATTTTCACCGGTCAGAGTTTTCAAAAAAGCCACGATAGTATCAGTATCAGTTCTTGAAATTTTTCTCCCAAGCTGATATTTGGACATAACTGTTACGGCTGTGCGAAGGTCTTTAGCCGACCCATCGTGAAAATAAGGGGCGGTCAATTCAACATTTCTAAGGCTGGGAACACGAAAAACAAACTTATCTGACTCTTGCTTGGTCACATTATAGCGCCCCAGATCCGAGCTGGTTAACTCAGTGCCACGATCTTTAAAGTAATTACCCATTACCCCCATCGTTTGAAACATATTACCACCCACATTCATTCCTTGATGGCAGGCAATACAGCCGTAAGATTTAAATTTTTGATAGCCCAATTTTTCAACTTCATTTAACACGACCTTGTCACCACGTAGATACCTATCAAATTTTGAATTGGATGTAACAAGAGTTCTTTCAAATGTTGCAATAGCATCTTTAATATTTTCAGGTGAAGGGCTTGTTTGGTAAACTTCCAGAAAAAATTTAACATAAACTGCATCGGCCTGAATTTTTTCAAGGACGTCGCTCCACTTTGATCCCATTTCCTTGTCATTTTGTATGGGTCCATCAATTTGATCTTCCAGGCTATTAGCGCGACCATCCCAGAATTGTTTGAAATTATAACGACTGTTAAACACTGTCGGTGTATTAATTCCACCTAGAGCCCCATTGATGCCTACAGAAATAGATTTATTATCTGCCCCTGAAGTACTAAGATTATGACAGCTGACGCAGGACACAGAATTGTTTTTAGATAACTTCGGTTCATGAAAAAGTTTTCGACCCAGCTCTACTTTTTTTTGATCGAATGGGCCTATATTTAAAGGCAAGGGATCAATTGGTTCGGAAGAATATTTGGTAGTTATATCCTGAGAAAAAGCTATAGAGCCTAAAAAAACTATAATTGAAATTAAATCGTATCTCGACTTCATAAATAATTATCATAAGGAGTTTTTTATAAAATACAGCAAATTTTGTTTAGTACTAATTAATAGCCAAGGCTTACAAGACCTTAAGCCGGGTTTTATCAACTTCAAAGGCATAACGCTGAAATAGCTATTTAGAGCAGTTGTTTAAGAAATAACGATTGAGCTCTTGATGATATCTTTTGTCGAACCAAATGGCCTCAAGTTGAGGTTTGTTGTTAGTTTCTCGCATAATTAAAGTTAGGTAGTAACCAATACCTTCAATTTCAATTTCAGCCACAACTTCACCTATATAATCTTGAGGTGAGTTGATTCCAGAAAAAACTGGAGCATGTACTTTGTATGTATTGTTAAACAAGATTTTTCCGGTGTTAGTATTTATTGAAAATTTGGCTGAATTCTCAGAGTTTGTACAAATGATTTCGTCTGCAGAATTATGTTGAGCAAGTGCAATATTTGATAGGACTAAAATAAATAAACATAAAAGTTTCATGAGTGATCCTTACAAAATAATTTGGATAATAGATAGACTATATACAGGGATTCAGCAATAGGGGGTGAATTAATTTCACGTTGTTTATCAGATACCCTATATTCAGTTTTTCAGCTCAAATCTAATCGTGTCTTATAAATTCAGAGATGTTGCTAAATTTCAGTCACTAAATTTGCTATCGAAACACTTTGGGTCAAGGTTTGTGATCCAGCTTGCAAAGTGACCGGCACAAAAGTACTGAGCTCTTCGGGAGTCAGCTGCGTGCTGGCGTTGTAGCTGATTGAGACCTGCACGTTGATCTAAGCCAAGTTAATGTCCACCACTATGTTCTCTTATTTTCTTAGCTTCTTTGGAAAAAGTTTTTTTATCGCATCCAACATGTTTAATTTTGGCGGCTCCGAATAAATCTTTAGTGCCGATTTTGCCGGTTAAAAATAAGGCTCTGTCGATATCACACTTAACGTCAACGTCTTGTAGATTAAATTCCATCAGTAAATGTGCATTTTTATTCTTTTTTAAATGTTCCTTAAATTCATCATCACTGTCGTCATCTTTAAATTTAGCTTCGCCAATGATTTGGGTTTTCGTGGGCTTAGCCTTGCCTCTGCCGAATTCTAAAGTTGAAAGATTAATTTTCGCGACATCAATAATTTTATCACCAAGTAACATCAGTTGAATTTTTCCGGGTTCTAGGGGAGAGATCTCCATATCTGGATCTTCATGATGCTGGCCTTTCCATTTCTTTTCTTTTACGCGTTTAAGTCTGATTTTAGCTTCGACTCGGTTGGGAACGGAGGGGCCGGTGATGATAGAGGAGACCATAACAGTTTCCATAGCGCCGTCATAAAAACCTGTGCATGCGATGGACTCGTGATCGCCCTGCTCGGCCTCTTCATCGGTATCAAATTTTATTGTGGGTAGTTCTGAACGCCAACCTTCAGAGTAAACTTTAATTAATCCAGGAGGGCTTTTTGAGACGATTTCAAAACCATCCAGAGATTGACCGGGCTTTAATTTATAGTCTATATCTGAACTCCACTGAATTCTGTTTCCTTCCGAATCGTACCCTGGATCGCTATCCCAATTTTTGCCAGACTTAATTGCAATCGGTGCAGCCTTGGTTTCGACAATAAATCTCCATATCGGTGCTTTGGCCGAAGCTAAATTCGTAATTTTATATTTGTAGGTATAATTTTGATTTTTTTTATCAAAATCAACTTTAACCTCAAATTGCGGCGATATCATAACAGGAGTTATAACAGGGCAGACTTCGGTTCTGCCCGCATAAGTTAAGCTTGAGATAAGTGTTGTTAATAAAATTAATGTTGTTTTCATAAGTATTCCTTTAATTTAATTGTGTATGCCAGTGTTTGTTACCGGTGGGGCTTTCACTTGGGATGGGGAAAATCATTCCGTTTTTTCTTAAAGAGCCTTCCAGAATCTCTTTCATCTTTGCTACATGCAGACTACTGCTGAGATTAAAATTTTTCATTCCTATATCAATTGCATTACCAATTCTGTGCCCGCAATGCGATGGGAACCAATCAAAATTAATATCATATAAACCACCCCAAACAAGGCTTGCAGCTTCGGAAGTTAAAAGTACGATTTGGTTTTCTGGTATTCCTGCTTTTAAGCATTTTTTAAAATAGTCACCTAGCGCCGCCTGAATTTTTGTTTTGTAATTTAAGCTCGTATAAACGCCACCTTCTTCTGATTCATCTTGAGTTAAATGGCCTGTATCTATCATCGTTAAATAAGGTACTCCGGCTAAACTAACTAAGCCGTCGATTTTAACTTGCACTCTAGATTTCGGAACTTCAAATGTTGCACTATCTGGCCCCTTTGCAATAAATTTTAAATCAATTTCTCCGGCAGGTTCGGGCGCTTCATATTCGAAGGTAAGACCATTTAAGGGAATATCATTAAGTTGAGCCTCTGCGGCTAATGGAGAAAATAAACCCAATGGACGTGGTGAGCCAAAATGCGGTAGGGAAAAATGTCCGCCTAGAAACGCCCCCAATTCTTTTTGCATTTGTATTTTACAACCCTCAATATTGTCAGAGACTTCATCATCATTTTGACATTCAACTTTTATACGTATTTTGGATGGGGCATTGGTTTTTTTACAATGGGTGCTGCGAGTATCCGTTGTGGGTATCATTTGAAACAGATCTGGATTTCCAACTGGAGTTAAAGTTGAGCCTTTTATAATAGAGATTGTTTTTTTGATTTTGTAATTCCCTCCAACATGCACTTCTAGTTGCGTAGAATTATTTACGAAATTACTCTCTGTAAACTGCTGTCCTGCATTCACTGTTGCGATCAAAGTTTTAAGCCCCACATCAATTGGTTGAAAGGTCACATTAAATGGTAACGTCATGCTGCCGCCATTAGCTACTAAATTTGCAATTGAAACACTTTGGGTTAAGGTTTGTGATCCCGCTTGTAAAGTGACTGGCACAAAAGTACTGAGTTCTGCAGGTGTAAGTGGGGTACTAGGATTGTAGCTGATTGAAACAGGTACGTTGATTAGGGTTGGGGTATTGACAGGGATTATAGGCTTGAAATCGCTGGGGTGAAGTTTAGCACCTGGCACGCTGATTGGGCCGATGGAGAGGTCTTTTTGAGCAGGAACTCCTTCAGCAATTATTTTACTAATTATGACATTCGCCAATGCGGGGAAGCCATACAAAAGGCATCTTTCCGGACTTAGTAGTGTCGCTGTTTCGCCAAGTC
>JBBTEQ010000007.1:0-12465 GCA_038042235.1 Bdellovibrionota bacterium
ACCAAGGTCGCTAACGAATTTTTTTAAATGATCCCCGTTAAAAGTGGCAAAATAAAACTGACCACTGCCCGCCTTTGCAAGTGAACTTAAAAAATCCCCTTTTACTTGCGTTAAAATTGTTTGACCTGATGAATCTTTTTTGTAGCCGCTCATATTACCATAGTTATCTCGGACAGGAATGGCGCCGCCCTTTTGGGTGCCATAAGCAATAGTAAAAATTTTGACATCATCTTTAGCCAGACTTTCCGCTGCTGCTAGAGCACCTTCTTCCTGATCTTCACCATCAGACACCACTAAAATAACCCGCGTGGTTCGGGAGCTTGAATCTTGCGTAACGCCACCTTTTTCAAAGGCCTCTTTGGCATATGACAATGCAGTCTCAAAATTAGTACCCTGGGAGCTCACAGAGTTTATATCCAAAGAGTCAACGTACATCCTCAGTGCATTGGGGTCGCTTGTTAACGGCGAAAGCAGTGCGCTGCTACCGGCAAAGGCAATGATTCCGATTTTATTTCCGGGAATTAACTCAAGAAGCCTTGAGAGATCAATCCTCATTTGCGCAAGTCTTGATGGGCGCACATCTTCAGCCATCATGCTGTCCGACACATCCGCCAGTATTAATAACTCAATACCTTCACTTTTGATTTCTTGCTGACTTTCTCCCGCTTGTGGTCTGGCTAATGCCACAATAATAAAAATCAAACCCAAAGACTGTAAAGCAATCTGCAGTCTTCTTTTCTTAATTGAAAGGCTTTGCGTCAGATAGTCTGCAACTTTTTTCCCAAAAGCTATATTTAATTTGCCACTAAAAATCTTTTCAAGCAGAAAATAAGCCATAAAAAATAGGGCCACCACTATTAAATAATTAAATGCAGATGGGTTTCCCCATTTTAAAATCAAACTACTCACGGTCCCACCCTTAAAAGCGTTAAAGATAACCCGCGGCTGAGTAAAAATAATAGAATTCCGATAATTAAAAATTGGGGGAAAAATTCTTCGTGCCTAACATACTTATTGTCCTCTATTTTTGTTGTTTCAAGCTTGTTGATTTCGCTAAACACACCCTTTAACGAATCTTCTTTAGAGGCTCTAAAATATTTTCCACTAGTTACAGTTGCCATTTGCCCTAATAACTCATCATTAACAGTACTTTCAAAAGGTTGATATTGTTTAACTTTGTTACCAAATAAATCCTGGCCATAAACCGGAATTTTTGTTGGTCCACTACGGCCTATTCCGATGGTGTATATTTTAATACCGTAACCTTTGGCTATTTCAAGTCCGGTTTCAGGATCAATCGTCCCCGAGTTATTTTCACCATCGGTCATAAAAATCATCACTCGCGATTTAGCCTGTGAATCTTTTAACCTTGCCGCACCGCTAGCCATTCCGACGCCTATTGCTGTTCCATCTTTTATTCGCGCGGAGGCCGCTGTGGTTATTTGCGAAACACGATCTAATACCAACTGATAATCTAAAGTCGGTGGAACCAAAGTAAAAGCTTCACCGGCAAAAATAACAATTCCGATACGATCTGACATTCTCTGTTTAACAAAGTTGGCAATGGTTTCTTTTGCAGACTCAAGCCGATTATATGGTTTCATGTCCTCAATTAACATACTGTCTGACACATCCAGCACCAACACGATGTCCAAGCCCTCAAGCGTTCGCTTAACCTGTGAATCGGCCCGTTGAGGTCTTGCCAAAGCCAGAATAAAAAACAATAAAGACGTTAGCAGTGCAATTTGATTCAATTTTATAAAAATAAGACGGCCACGAGCTCTCCATTTTTGAAAATTCTGAATGGAGCTGATTTTCAGGGAGGCCACAGGTCTATTCTTTTTCAGCAACAAATAATAACAAAGAACCAACCAGGGGATCACAAATAAAAATGCCAGGGGTTGCCCCCAAAGATAGTGACTCACTCTGTAAGCCCCTTGTTGGCTTCAACATAGCGATAGAGTCTTTTAATAAATTCCTGTTTGTCCATTAATGTCAGAGTATGACTATGTTTTTGCATATCTTCTAACTCACCAAGCAGTTTAATTAACTGACTTCTAGTACTTTTATATTGCGGAAAATTTCGCTTGAAATATCTCAAAATGCGCTCATTTGTTAATTCAAAAAGCGGGAGTTGATAGGCCCTCAGATTATACAACCTAAATGCCTTTTCAATCTGTTCTAAAGGGTAATCCGTCTTTTCGGCGATACGAATAGATTTGTAAAACTGAGTATCAGGCGCCACCGGCGAGTTATAGTCGTTTAATTTTTCTTTTAATTTTCTGTAGTACGAAAGTCTCTTAGCTTTAAATATCGCATAAACAACACCACTTAGTATGAACGCCGTTAATAACAGATAATAATACACTGGTGTTGCAATACTAATGGGTAAAATAGGCCCAAAGGGCTCCGCTGGTTTGCCATCACTAGGTTGCTTAATGACGCTTTCCACTTTAAGGACCGGGCCACTTAAGCTGACTTCACTGGTTCCATCAGTTAAAATAAAATCACTGATTTTATAATCTCCCGGAGAATAAATAGTAAAATCTAAACTGATTTGACCAGGACTGAGGGATTTAGCTTTAAAAACCTTTAACGTGTATTTATTTTCTTCACTTAATTTGAATGTCAATTTTTCTATAGATTCCTCAAATAAAAAAACAGAATTTGTATTACCTGAACAAGTCAATAAAGTATGCTCACCTACAGTCAATTTTTCTTTATCGGCACTACAGGTAGCTGCACTCATCTGATTACTCATCTGATTACTCATCTGATTGTTCATCGACGAGACTTCTTTCTTTTAAAAAAAGCCAGCAGCGCATGATGATAGTTATCGTCCGACAAAAAACTGAAAGAGCGAACCCCTGATTTATTTAAACTTTTCTGAAAATTCACAAAATCAGTATTAAATTTTGTTTTCATTTCTTCACGAAAAACCGGATTTGAAGTGTCAATCAACAGGCCCTCTCCCGTTTCTGAATCCTGAAGCTCAATAACCCCCACATCGGGAAACAAAAACTCGGTTTCATCCTGAATGAGCCCGGCAATAACTTCGTGCTTACGCTCAAGAAAACGTAAGGAAGCCTCAAAATTTTTGTCCTGAAAGTCACTGAGCAAAAATATTGTAGCGCGTTTTTTTAAAACTCCTCTGAGGTAATCAAGGCCCGCTGAAATATTAGTGCCGGTATTTTTGGGCTTGAAATAAAGCAATTCACGAATAATGCGATAAACCTGAGCGCGGCCTTTTTTCGGTGGAATATACAGTTCAACATCGTTTGAAAATAGAAGCAGCCCCACTTGATCATTATTTTTAACCGCACTGAAGGCCAAGGTCGCGGCAACGTAAGTTAGAGTTTCTGCTTTAAAATAATTTTTTGAACCATAATCCTGTGATCCACTGACATCAACTGCGAGAACCATGGTCAGCTCTCGCTCCTCTTCAAATGTTTTAATGAACGGTTTTCCCGCCCTGGCCGTTAAATTCCACGAAATAGATCTGACATCATCTCCGGCAACGTATTCACGGAAATCCGAAAAAGTCATTCCCTGACCTTTAAAGCGCGTATGATATTCTCCCGAAAAAATATTATTCACCATTTTTCGGGTGTCAATTTCAATACGTTTAACTTTTTTTAGTATCTCTGCCGGTACAGCCAAAAATTACCCCGAAACCTCAATGGCGGCTAAAACTTCTTTGATTATGTCGTCTGGTTTTAAGTTTTCTGCCTCAGCCTCATATGATAAAATCAAACGATGTCGTAATACCTTATAAACAACCGCTTTGATATCTTCGAGCGTAACAAACCCACGGCCACGTATAAAAGCATGAGCCTTCGCCGCACGAATTAAACTTAAACTCGCACGCGGTGAACCACCTACGGTTACAAGCTTATCCAGCCTTCCTAAGCCATACTGGGTCGGATATCGCGTGGCCATTACCAAATCGACAATATAATTTTTAATTTTTTGATCAACGTAAATCTGATCTACAAGTACGATCGTATCAAGAAGCTGTTTTTTCGTGATCACTTTTTGCAACTGCGGCTTTTGATTGATACCCATACGAGAAACAATTTCAAGCTCTTCGGCCTTTGATGGGTAGGACACATTGATTTTGAACATAAATCGATCCATCTGAGCCTCCGGTAGCGGGTATGTCCCCTCCTGCTCGAGAGGATTCTGCGTCGCCAAAACCAAAAATGGATGATCTAACTTGTAAGATTCTTCGCCAATTGTAACCTGTTTTTCAGCCATAGCCTCTAGCAAAGCCGACTGAACTTTAGCCGGCGCGCGATTAATTTCATCAGCTAAAACAATATTCGCAAAAACAGGCCCTTTTTTTACTGTAAATTCACCGCTCTTCGGATTAAAAATCATCGTACCTATCAAGTCTGTCGGTAGTAAATCTGGGGTAAATTGAATGCGATGAAAATCGAGAGAAATGGTATCAGCCAATGTCGAGATGGTCAGAGTCTTAGCCAAACCTGGCACACCTTCGAGCAAAATATGGCCGCCTGTCAGCATCCCCATAGTAATGCCCTCTATCATGTCCTTTTGCCCTACAACAATTTTGCTCATTTCACTCATCATCTGCGATACAAAAATACTTTGTTCTTTTACCGCTTGATTAAGTGTGGATAAATCCATTTCTGCCATTATTTCCTCCAACATGATACATCAACTACTGCCAATCTATTTGCGCCTCATTATTCTGTCACAACTGGTCTTGATTTCAACCCAAAGTCATAAGATTATTACCTACGATGCGTACCTTGACTCAAGTCTGGGTTTTTTTTGGAGCCCTAACTTTTTTATTTATCTTTATAGGCTTTCAGCTGATGGGGCGGCTCGGTCTATTCGTTGCTTTTTTAATCAGCCTGTTCATAGTTTACGCTACGCTTCATCGGGGACTAAAGCTTTTCAGAAAAAAATTAAACGCCAAAGAATTCAGCGGCAATGATCCTAGTGGTTTTTTAGCAGCTCTCGAGCATGATAAAGCTAAATTTGGCTTTAATAAGGTAAGTGTTTATACCACCGAGCATAACACCCCGCCCCTGATTTGGAAAAACAAACCAAATGAAGCTCATTTAATTTTTAATTTTCGCCTGCTTGAAAACTTAAACACGGATGAAATCCGCCTACTGGCTTTACTGGTTTTATCACATCTTGAGAACAGATCTTTTTTAATCACACCCATCTTATCAGTAATTAATCAGAGTTTTTTTAATTTTAATATGTTCTCAATATTTTTATCAACTGTTGTAACTTTTATTTTTAATACTAGAAGTGAAATTATAAAATCAGATGTTAGGTTCAAAAATGCTTCTGAAGCCTCCAGTTATGAAATAGGTTTTTTTATTAACAAATTGCATAAATTTGATTTTCATCTTTACAAAAAGAAACTCGGAACTGAATATTTTTCAGTGCTCAGCTTAAAAAATGATTCTCTGTTGAATCGATATGGAATACCCGGCTTAAATATACGATTACAAAATATAATGGGCTTTAAAGTTTAAGATATATAGAAAAAAACAGGATGCGAAAGAGGAACTAGAATGACGACTACCGGCACAGAACCAAAATTAGAGGCCTCTTTATCTTTACTTGTCATGTCAATAGCCTCAAATGCCATGATGGCCATGGGGCTGACGCCCGACCCGCAAAACGGCAAAACTGAAACCGACAAAAGCATGGCTCGTTTTAATATCGACTTACTATTAGTTTTAAAAGATAAAACTAAAAATAATCTTAATCATGAAGAAGCTGGTCTCATCGATCATATTCTGCAGGATTTACAAATGAAGTTTGTGCAAACCAGGTAGCTAATTAGGAGGACTATGAAAAAATATATCATTCTATCAATTTTATGTCTGACATCCGTAGGCCTATTACTGCTCACGCAAAATTTGGCCGCCGAATCCGTCAAAACACCTACAAAAAATAGCGGCCCCTCAATACAAACGAGCCTTCCCACGCAGCCGCTCCCTTCGCTCAAACTGAATGATCCTTTACCCGCAAATTTGTTTGTTGAACTTGCAAAAGCAATCAACCCCTCCGTTGTTAATATTTCAACCTCTACCACTTTAAAGAGAAGATCTCATGACCCTATGATGGAGATGCTTGAACAATTTTATGGCATTCCACAACATGATAATTCGTGGAACGGAAAACCCCACAGAGTAGGTTTGGGAACCGGATTTATTATACGCGAGGATGGGTTGATTGTAACCAATGCGCACGTACTCAGTAATGCAGATATTATTGAGGTTCAGCTAACTGAAGGTTCTGACAAGCAATATAAAGCCGAGATCGTAGGAAGCGATCAAAGAACAGACATCGCTCTGATCAAAATCAAACCTGATCGCAAGCTACCTGTCGTAAACCTAGGCTCCTCAAAAGACGTGGAAGTTGGAGAATGGGTGGCCGCCTTCGGTAATCCCTACGGCCATGGTCATACTATGACAAAAGGCATAATCTCTTCAAAGGGACGCGCAATTCAGGAGATCAACAAGTTTCCGCTATTACAAACTGATGCCTCTATTAATCCAGGAAACTCTGGTGGGCCCTTAGTAAACTCAAAAGGTCAGGTCATCGGTGTAAACTCGGCTATTGATGCACGAGCACAAAACATCGGCTTTGCAATTCCGATTGATGATGTAAAATCAATATTACCACAACTTGAACAGCGTGGAAGTATACGCAAAGGTTATCTTGGAATCGGCCCGCTGGATTTAGATAATCAAATCGCCATGTCTTTAGGATTGGATGAAGAATATAGAGGCTCTCTTGTTGCCAGCATACAACCGAGTGGCCCTGCAGATAAGGCAGGACTTAGAGTATATGACGTCATCACTGAGGTTGATGGACAACGAATTAAAAACTCTCAAGACCTGATTGATATTATTGCCGACAAAGAACCATCTAAAAAGATAAAAGTAAAATTTTTCAGAAACAATAGAGGTCAGGCCATTGAAAAAGTCGCCAGCATCACGATTGAAGAAAGACCCGACGAAAAAAAATTATTACAAGATAGTATTCAGCATCGACGAATACGTAGATAGATTAATACATACGATAAGAAATTTTTTTTAAGATAAGTGTTTTCTATACTCAATCTTAAGACATCGGTTTGAAACAACTAAAATTCCTGCCGCTTCGGCTCGTTTTTCTGCTTCAGCATTTTCTATACCAAGCTGCAGCCAAAGGACTTTAACACCTCCGACCTTTAAAACCTCATCTACAATATCCGGGATTTTATTGGATGCACGAAAAACATTAATAAACTGTCTATACTCAGCCGAAACCTCCGCCAGCGACTGAAAAATTCTAAAGCCATTAATTTCAGTTTCTTTCGGATAAACACCAACTAAATCGTAGCCATGGGAGCGCATAAAAACCGGAACACCCTGGCTGGGTTTGTTTTCATCGGGGCTAAGGCCGATAACCGTAATTTTTTTATAACCCAGAAGAATTTTTTTTATTTCACTATCTGAGATATTCATAATTAATATATACTTAAAAATATGAATAAAGTCGAATTGATTCCTGCCTTCAATGATAATTATGTGTTTCTAATTACGAATACAGCGCAGATGGAAGCTATCGTTATAGATCCAGGAGAAGCTAAAGAAATTATTAAGATTCTTCAGCAACGAAATCTCAAGCTTGCTGCCGTTCTTATGACTCATCACCACGATGATCATATTGGCGGCGTGTCCGAGCTCATTGAACATTTTCCAGCCCCTACCTACGCTCCTTTAAAATATAAAGTACAAATACCTGCTGATTATTATGCTGAGAACGGCCAAGAATTGAAAATCAGCTCGTTTACAATTCAGGCTATCGATTTACCTGGGCATACACTTGGGCACAATGCCTATTGGTTTGTAGACCAAAAATGGCTTTTTTCCGGTGATGTTTTATTTGGATTAGGTTGTGGGCGACTTTTTGAAGGTAGCTTTGAACAGGGCTTTGAAAGTTTACAAAGAATAAAATCCCTGCCGGATGAAACACAAGTTTTCTGCGCACACGAATACACCGAAATTAATTTAAATTTTAGCAAAACTTTACCCGATTATAAAACAGCTGATTTTATAAACTATGAACAAGAATTGAAATACAAAAGAAACTTAGGTCTAGCTTCAGTGCCTTTAACTCTTTCATCAGAAAAAAAAGTAAATCCCTTTTTGCTGGCAAAAAATGTACAGGAATTTACAGAATTACGGAAATTAAGAAATCAGTTTTGAATCAAAGAAATTAAAACTTTAAATTCCAATCAGCCAGTGTTAAATAACGCAACCCTTTGCTTAAACGAGCTTTTTCACAATTCTTGTTTTGCAGCCCATCCTCAAAGCTCGGTTTAAAACTACGGCAGGGGCTTGGCCGCTTATCGTAGATTTGGCAACTGGTTGATTTACCCACCACACCTAACAGAGCGACACAACTTGGTTTTTGTTGATTCGTGCCGTTCATAGCATTTTTATGAGGAGAAATACCCCTTGTAAACGCTACGGGTACACTATAACTTTCGGTCAAAGTCTCTGACCAATGAAATGATACGCGGTAATAGGCACAACAAGCTCCGCAGCTTTGGCAAGGATGGCTCTTCATAGATCAACCTAACCCGAAGACAACTTACATAATAGCTATTTAATTTTTCATTATCTAGATAAAGCGCTTTAGACCATTGACTTAAAATCTCTCACTCGCTGCTTAAAAGACCACTTTCAGTTAGCAGTTGTCGCCCCGAAATTTCGGGTAAACTTAAACTCAATTTTTTTAGCAAAATTTCAAATTGTGCAATGGCTTTATTTTTTCTTTCTTGATCCGAGCCCTCAAGGCCGTCGGCTAGCGCTCTCCACTCTGCAGAATTCAAAAGCCATTCTTGCATGGACTTTGTAAATACATCAGCCCAGTTCGGCTGGCTGAAGGTGAAATTTAAAGATAGTGAATCTTCGTCAGTATCAGTGGCATGCCAATAGCCGCGGGGAACATATAAAACACAACCGGGTTTCATAATCACTTCGCTTGCGTCGTCTGGAATTTCATGAAGAAGCTCCGCATGGCATTGTTTTTCAAGTGCGGCTGGCATTTCAAAAGCGCCAATAGTAAATCGCTCGGTAGGGTTTTTTACTGAAGTGTTAGGTGACAGTAGCCAACGTTTTGTGCCCTGCAACTGTATCACAAAATTAGCGTTGGCATCAAAATGCATGCGGGTGCCAGTTCCACCAGGTGTGGCATAAACAATAGACCTGGCCCGACATAAATTATTTTCAGGTCCACCAGTTAGTAAACCTAAATCCTCACGGATTTTTTTTAAAGCATTAGCAATTGCTTGATCTTGGGTTTGCATCGAATCAAATACTAAAGTCATATTATTACGATAAGCCTTCAACGCATCTTGTGGTTCAAGATTGATTGAACTGTATTCGTCATCAAAATCAGGTAAACAAGCCCTAACTTTTAACACGCGCGTGGCCACTAAGGACTCGAGATTCTGCAATTGAGCTAAGTCGAAAAGTGTTTTTAATTTATTGGGAACTGCCGGAACAAACAAGGGCAAATGCGGCCAGTGTATATTAAAAAATTCTTGAGGTGTCACGGGTGACAGTAGCTGAGCCAATCCGATTGTGTTCACGTAGCCTTCCTAGTAATTACTTAACTTCAACAGTAATTGTTTCAGAAAATTTCTCACCATACGACAAATGAGCAAAATCAGCAAATTGCAAAGTTAAACTGTGTTTACCTGGCGATAAAGTCAATTCAGTTTCAGTCTGTTTTTTACCATAGTGAATATGAGTCTCATCTTTTGCAACAGGTTGTCCGGCAGGAACAAACTTTCCATCGATAATAATATGATGATGACCGCATTTTTTATCTTTAGTTTCGATATTGGCCTCGCAAACAATCATACCCTTTAAACCCATTTTGACTTTAAAAGTCGGACCAACCACAGCATTATTTTTTGGTTCAATAAAAAAGACTTTTGCATTATGAGCTGCTGCCACAGAACCCATTAAAACCAAAATTGCAGAAAGAACTATTAATTTCATAAGATTTCCTTTTTCATTAACTGATTATGTTCGATTTAACTGAAAAGTACAGGTATTACTCAATGCTAAATGCAATACTAGTGTCAGACTAAAGTACTTACGCTGAAAACTTGTCAAATAGATAGGCAATTCCAGTCATCAGCCAATTGTATCAAATAAATTCATTGTATTATTGGAGCTCTGCGAGAGAATTTTACTAATATGAATCAAAGTTTAAAAATCAAAATTCTCATTTGCATAGTCATCATCATCAATACCAGCTGTATACATACTAATAAACATGAAGTAAAAAAAGTTGAACTTGAGAATGGAAACCACGCTTTTTCCAAAACACTAAATTACAAAAATTTACAAATTAAAAACATAGTTTATACAGAAAGCAAATTCCCGTTATCTGAATTTTTTAATAAACTGATGGATGGTGAATTTAGCGAATCAATAAAATCTGTCAATTTTAATCTCAAGCTCACAAATACTACAAATCAAATCATGCATGATTTATTAAGTAACGGCATTGTACCCGTTCATGTTTCTATAAAAAATGTAAGTGATAACGAAATGACTGTATACTACAAACAATTTTATTTAACTAACGGTAATGATACAAATGAAACATTTAGTCCCAAATATTTGCCTAATGAATTTAAAAAATTTTCACCTCCAGCTGTCGCAGCTAATGTTTTCAATTTCACAGTTGTACTTACGATTACATTCATGATTGCTTTGCTGCTCTCGCCACTTGGACATCTACCTCCAGGTTCAGCAAATTCGAGCAAAAAAAGTGATTCTATTTATAACGATACTGAAAAAACGGTACGTATTGATTACAAACACTATGTAATAGATGAGAAATCTCTTAAACCTGGTGAAGAAGTCTATGGTTTATTGTTTTTTAGCCTTAAAAGAATAAAATCTGCGCATGGGTTTTACTTGGAATACAAAGAAGAAGCCCAATAAACACTTCGGTCAACTTGATTTACACTCTGTGCCGACGTCCAACTTAGGGATAAAGATGTTAAGATACCACGAATGAAATCTCTCTTTTAGCAATATTGACAAAACAAGCTAAATGCCCTAAAAAAATTCATGCAAAAAAATATTGAATTACCGACAATCCTTAAAGAACTTAATATTAACAAATCTAACCTGCCAATTTGTACCGGACAGCAGTGGTTTGAGGGTCTGATAACTGAACGGCTTGACTCGGTTTCTCCGATTGATGGACACATCATTGCCAGTAGCGGCAAAGCTAGCAAAAAAAATTATGTTGATATTATGAAAACAGCACAGACCGCCAGTTTATTCTGGCGCCAGATGCCTGCGCCCGCACGTGGAGAAATTGTGCGCCAGATTGGTCAAGAGTTTCGCAATAATAAGCAATTTTTGGGTGATTTAGTTTCTATTGAAATGGGAAAATCCAGAGCCGAAGGGCATGGAGAAGTTCAAGAAATTATTGATATCTGTGATTTTGCGGTGGGGCTTTCCCGCCAGCTCTATGGGCTCACCATGCCCTCTGAACGCCCTCAGCATCGTATGATGGAGCAATGGCATCCGCTAGGCATTATTGGGATTATATCGGCTTTTAATTTTCCTGTGGCTGTTTGGGCTTGGAATTCGATGATTGCGGCGGTTTGCGGTAATGTCAGTGTTTGGAAACCTTCAGAAAAAACACCACTTACGGCGATAGCCTGTTTTCAGTTAATGAGTAGAGTGTGGAAACAAAATAATTTACCTGAAGGTATTATGAATTTAATCATCGGAGACGCCGCTGAAATCGGCGAAACTATGATTAGCGACAAAAATATTGCGCTGGTTTCCGCAACGGGCTCAACCCGTATGGGTAAGCATGTGGCACAAGTTGTGGCCAGTCGATTAGGGAAATCAATTTTAGAGCTTGGCGGTAACAACGCGATTATCTTAACTAAAAATGCCAATCTAGAACTGGCCATACCGGCTATTGTTTTTGGCGCCGTCGGCACCGCTGGACAGCGATGCACCAGCACTCGCCGTTTAATAATTGACGAAAGCATTTATGAAAAAGTTAAAACAAGCCTGATAAAAGCTTATAAAAATCTTAAAATTGGCAATCCGCTTGATCCGCAAAACCACTTGGGTCCACTCATTGACAAAGTTTCGGTTCAAATGATGCAAGACGCACTTAAAATAGCGCAAACTCAAGGTGCAAAAATTCTAATTGGCGGTGAACTGCTAAACGGTGCAGGTTTTGAATCCGGTTGTTATGTGGCGCCGGCTTTGATTGAAGCAGATCACAATATGAAGATTGTCCATGAAGAAACTTTTGCGCCCATTTTATATCTCACACGTTATTCAGGTGATTTGCACCAGGCCATCGCTTTACAAAATTCTGTTAGCCAGGGCTTATCCTCTTCAATATTTACCGAAGATATGC
>JBBTEQ010000008.1:0-6870 GCA_038042235.1 Bdellovibrionota bacterium
TTATAATAGAATTTCACTGTGCCTAAGTCCCAAGTAATGGCAATATGGTTGAATTGAGTTGTTAAGATCGTATCATCAATCGAAGTCGATCTTTTCTCAGTGCTAGAAGTTCCGTTTAAACTTCCTCTGAAAAAAATATAATAATTAGATCCTTGTTTTTTAATTCCGTATTCAAAACTGTGCGTAGCGCCGATGATTTTTGAAATAACTGGTAAGTTTGTATTTCCTCCGGGTAAGGCATTTAATTTGACCCAGCTATCCAATGTAAGTGCAGACGAAATCGCCTGCTGAGAGGATGTGTCATTCACACTTAGGAAATTTGCGGCCGCATTCATCCTTCGTCCCTCTGCAAATTTGGCTGCTCCCGCATCAATGGTTGTATCTGTTGTAAATGAGTTATTGGCATAAAGACTTGAGTCTGTTGTAGGTGATGCTAGATCTAAATGATAAAGTGCAATAGTTTTGTAACCCTGCTGAATCCAAGTGTAGCTTACTGGGGTGCTTTCTACATTACCCGCATTATCAATCGACCGGATATTAATATTATGAGAGGCATTAGATAAATTGGTCAGCAATAAAGGGGAGCTGCAGGTTGCAAAGGCTCCGGCATCAACGCTGCATTCAAATGTACCGGGTTCACTAGAAGAGAAAACAAAATTAGCTAAAGTTGAATAGTTAGTAGCTGGAGGTTGGCTTGATAATGTTGTGTTGGGCTCAACTGTATCTTTTGTCCATGTTAGCAGAGCGTCACCTGAAGTAATTATACCATTCGTCTGATTAACAGCTAGGTTATAAGTTCCATCAGGTTTTGTGATCGTATAACTGAATGTGCCACCACCGCTACAGGCCAAAGTAAGACTACCAGCTGGAGTGAGTACATCTGCAGCCAAGACTCCACTTAACTGAACAGTAAGTCCACTCTGACAGTTACCTGAAAGTACCAAATTAACTTGGTTACTGATAAACGGATTAGTATCAGGATTAACAATTACCGGAATCGGCAGTGATGCGGAGTCTTTTACCCACTGCTGTGCTGTAGCAGCGGATGTATTAGATGCTAAATCTGTTTGGGTTACATTGTAATTGTAGGTTCCGTCAACGGCCTCTGTGATTGAAAAACTATATTCACTGGCTGCGCACACCACACTTTGCGTGTCATCACCAGTTAAGTTGACTGTGGCATTGGTTTCACAAGCACCTGATACTGTTAGTGTTCCGCTTGATGTAACGGGTGATGTTGAGGGATTTGTAATAGTCGGCGCACTTGGTGCCACTGAATCATAAATCCAAGTAAAATCGCGGTTTGCGGAATCATTTAAACTCACAATATCGGTTTGATAAACCGCAAGCACATAGGTACCGTTAGCACCTTTTGCCACATTTAACGAATAGGTACCACCAGCACAAGCACCTGATGTAAGCGTTGTTCCGCCTTCAGTAATGGTAACTGTATTCGTGCCGGCACAAGCCCCGATCACTGTCAGAGGCGATGTATTTGTATAGTGCGGATTATCAGTAAAATTGGTAATGGTCGGAGTCGGAGGAAGGCTTGTGTCACGAATCCATGTAAAATTTCTTACAAGTGAAACATTGGTTGCCTGATCGGTTTGAGTTAAATTGAAAGTATAGGAGCCATCAACAGCCTTTGCGATGCCGCTAAAGATAAAACCTCCTGCGACACAAGTCGTTGAAGCTGTATGATCGCCGGTAATATTAACAGTGATTCCGGTTTCGCAAGTACCAGCGATACTTATCACTCCATCACCTGATGTATAGGGGTTTGATAATGGACTAGTGATCGCAATTTGTGCCGGCTCCTGAATGTCATAGGTCCAAGAAACCGTTACGACACCTGAAGCACCGATTGCATTGGCCTGATGGAGATTAAAAAAATAGTTTCCGCTGCTGGTTTTAGTTATGGTAAATGAAAATGATGAAGCACTGCAGGCTACTTGCTGAGTATCCGCGCCATTTAAATAAACAGTAGCGACATTTTGACATTGACCGGTGATTGTTAAGGCCGTGTTTGTCACCGCACTTAAAATAACCGGGCTTGTGATGACTAAAGCGCTCGGGATCGTCGTTGGAGCAAGAGATGCATTTGAAGGCGCAAAGCCTGTGGATTTACCACAAGAAGTTGCCAGAATTAATAAACCTACTACGTACAAGAATAATTTGGTGACCTTCATGTACTATCTTGTCGGAATGTTTAAGAAAAAACTGAAGTGTTGTATCAAATTGAGACGTTTTATTTAGTTTTCAGAATAGTATTCAATTTCGATTTTAGGAGAAGTTTGGTGCTTAGCTCTTTTTGTTTTGTAGTCTTTAGTTACTGCACCTAATTTTTCAACGTCTTTATCGACCTCTGAATAACGATTTTGCACCACCGCCCAGTAGGGTCCCTTATGCCTCATGATTTCCCGGGATAATTCTTCAGGCACCATAACGGCGTATTGATTGGGGTTCAGTGGTGCCCGCAAAATTTTTATTCGGCTGGCGATGAGCTGTGAATTGTTTTCTGCGCCAGCATATAAATCAATAATACCATATTGATCAATTAAGCTGGTCAAGGCAGAGATATTGGCAAGCTCGAGTGGAACTAAAACCTGGCCTCGAGGTATCAGAGTGTCGGCATAAAGAGCTTTTTTTTCTGCGACTGGTGCGGTCGCATTGTTTTTTGCATTTAAAATAAAATAAAGCAGCACAAACACGGCAATAGATAGAGCCAGTATTTTATTTTGGGTTGTTAATTGCTGTATTCTTAACTTTATGCTCTGCAGCATAGGTTTGCTCCTTTTTATAATATCGATATTGTTTTTTACTTTTTTGAAATTCAATGAGTTCCTTGAAAATAACCAGAACTGTGGTAACCATAAGTATTAAAAATACCGATTCGACCAGAATTTGTCCGCGCCTGTTACATAATCTGTTGAGTAAATGATTTCGTATTGCCATTCGTTATCCTTTTTTATTCGTGTAACACCACATTTTAAATAAAAATCTACTATCCATTTATAGTTTAATTCATAGACTAGAGTATGGGGCTGTTCTTCATTACCTTCAGATTCATATTTCGGATAATCCGACAAAACAACACGGTATTTTATCGGCGTTGCTATACTTTGAAGTTGCTTAAGGAGTTGAGTCGAACCCTCTAAGCCTTCTATGGAATTGTTAATGAATTCTTTTTGCAGAGCTAGACTTTCACTGATGCATTTAAAGCGGAACTCACTTTTGAATTCGACTAAATAAACTAAATGGTAAATTAAGGCTAATAAGGCCATGAGTGTTGGCAAGGTCATCAGAAAAACTAGGCTGAAACCTTTATTATTTTTTATATGCATGTGCACAGCTCTTTTGTGCCGTCATTTGACAAATATAGTTTTCTTCGGCGATTTCATCCTGTAAGGTCTGTTTGATAATTCTGATTCCACAGTCAGCGATAAAATAGAGACTGAGCAATCCCAGAGCTCCGACGATCAGCGCCTCAATCATAGCCTGACCTTTTTGATTCATTAACGAGTGCCGTTTAAAAAATCAGAAAGATCTTTTTTATTGATCTGACTTTGGGTTGTATTTTGAACTTGCAGCTGGGTTGTATTACTTGCGCCCATTGCGCGGTTTATATTTTCGTACTGAACACCGATATTATACCCAACAACACGTACAACACCAATTGTTCCGGCTGCAATCAAAGCCACTAAAATCATGTACTCAACCATGCCTTGGCCATAGGAATTATTTAGTCTATTTTGTTTCATAAACACCTCTGGCAGAGGGTTATGCAAAAGGGATATCAACCTGATATCCCTTTAAATTGCTTATGAGATTCGAATTTCGGAATCTATCTTTTTGAGCTATCTTTTTTTAGCGGGCTTAGCAGCTTTTTTGGCGGCTTTAGTGGGAGCTGATTTTTTAGCCGCTGACTTCTTTACAGTTTTAATCGCAGCCGCTTTTTTAGCGGGCTTAGCAGCTTTAACAGGAGCTGCTTTTTTCGCTGGTTTAGCAGCTTTAACAACCGGGGTTGCTATTTTTTCAGGTGATGCTTTTTTTGCAGTTTCTGCCTTGGCGCTGACTTCTGCTTTTTTGGCGGCGCTTGCAATAGCAGCAGCCTCTACTTTTTCAGTTTTCTTTTTCGCCTTACGAACGCCGACAATGCGCTCAAGAATTTCATAAACTTCTTTTTGTAAGTCATTTTCAAAAACAAAACGATAAAAGCCCTGAATTTCCAGGCTTTGGCGGAATTTTTTAACAGAGGTCGGAAGGCTCTCAACTTGAGCAAAATCAATTGAGCTGCCATCTTTAGAAAGTTTAACTTTTTCTGCCATTGTGCCTCCAGAAGACTAAACGTTGAATTAATTGAATACTATCAGAATATTAGGCAACTTAATCCATCAGAATAGGGGGGTCAAGTTTGATTTTACCCTGCTAAGTAGGTATATGATTTTAAGTCGTTGATTTTCTCTAACATTCATATCATTTTAACAGGCTAGGTGGTGTTATGCTTCAGTTAAAAGGTAAGCCCGTAGCGGAGAGCATTTACAGTCAGATTAAAGCCAAACTTGGCGCAATGCTAAATGCAGGCATGCGCTCGCCCCATCTTGCGGTTATTCTGGTCGGAGAAGATCCAGCAAGTAAGGTCTATGTGGCTCATAAGCAGAAAGCCTGTGAGACGCTTGGATTCAAATCTAGTTTTATTAAATTGTCAGAAACAACCTCAGATGCCGAATTGGCTCAAAAAATTGATGAGCTCAACACAAACGATGACATTGATGGGATTTTGCTGCAACTTCCACTACCTTCACATCTGGATGCAAAAAAAATGTCAGATTTGATATTACCATCTAAAGATGCGGACAGTCTAACCGCCACTTCATTGGGGCTTCTGATGTCGGGCCGTCAGGTTGTTTCATCATGCACACCAGCGGGAATTATTGAAATCTTAAAGTACTACAAGCTTTCAGTGGCTAATAAAAATGTACTGGTTATAGGACGTAGTCTGATAGTTGGTCTGCCTCTTTTTCATTTATTGACGCAAGAAAATGCTACGGTAACAGTTGCTCATTCTAAAACAGAAAACCTAAAAGAGCTGGTTAAAAATTTTGATTTTGTTTTTGTCGCAGTCGGAAAACCACATTTTTTAAAGGCCACTGATTTTAAAAAAGATACTGTGGTTATTGATGTGGGAATACACCGAGTCCTATCTGGTTTAATAGGCGACGTTGATCCTACTGGGGCCGAAACTCACTTGAAGGCTCTTTCGCCAGTTCCAGGGGGCGTTGGCCCGATGACAATCGCCATGTTGATGAAAAATACTTATAGTCTGACCGAGAAAAAACACCATTGAATCATTTAAAAATATGGAAAATTAAAAAAGGCCATGATTATAGGATTCGTACTCGTCATCCTTGGGTTTTTTCAAATGAGTTGCTCGATAGCCCTAAAGGGATTTTACCGGGTGAGCCTATCGAGTTGCAAGATATTCAGGGTCATTTTTTGGCACGGGGTTATGGCAATCCTCATTCTTTGATTTCATTTCGCGCAATGAGTTTTGTACAAAAAGAAGAGTTTAGTATGTCGCCCGAGTATTTGACCGAGCGCTTATTTAAAGCTTGGAAGTTTCGCCATCGCAGTGGATTTAGAAAAAGCTTTCGAGTGTGTTATTCCGAAGCCGATCAAATGCCGGGACTTATTTTAGATCGCTATGTTTTTGAAAAAAATAATATAACCTATCAGGTTTTTTCCTATCAGCTGCTAACATCCGGCATGGACGTGGTATTCAAAAAAAATTGGGAAGCGATACTAAAATCTTTTGTGCAGAAAATAGAAGATATAGGCTGGGAGCACACATTTGTTTTACAGCGTAATGATGTGAATATCCGTAAGCTTGAAGGTCTGCTGATTGAAGACCCGGTGATTTTAAAAACAGTGGGTAGTGAGGATTTAACGGCTATCAATATTCAAATGCAGAATGTAATGGAACCTGACCAAAACGTGATTTTTAATGTTAATTTAGTCGAAGGCCAAAAAACTGGATTTTTTTTAGATCAAACTTTTAATATGCGGCTAGTAGTCGAGCACCTCAAGCGTCAAAAAGAACGGCTCAAAAGCCGAAAAATTAAAATACTCGATCTGTGTTGTTATATGGGGCAGTGGTCGGCACAGATGGTTTGTAATATGAAATCTTGGGGAGTGGATTGTGAAGTTCATCTGGTGGATATTTCAGAACTGGCCCTAGAAAAAGCCCGGCAGAACCTGTCGGTTTATGGAGTTGATGTTCATACCTACAAAAAAGATGTTCTGAATTTATTAGATATTCCTGCATTTGCATCTGAATCACCAAGCTTAAAATTTGATATCGTTATTTCGGACCCGCCGGCTTTTGTTAAAAATAAAAAGGATCTGCATCCAGGTTTAGCTGCTTACACAAAGTTGAACACACAGGCTTTTAAACTTTGCAATGAAGGCGCAGTTGTAGCTTCATGCACGTGTTCGGGGCTCGTACTGCTTGAAGATTTTAAAGAGGCGTTACGTAAAAGTATTTTAAAATCAGGTTTGAACGCGCGGTGTTTAGCCTATGGCGGACAGGGCTTTGATCATCCTAATTTGATGAGTTTTCCCGAAGGTTATTATTTGAAGATGGTCTTGCATCAAGTGGATTGATATATGAAGAAAAATTTATTATTTCCATTAAATTTTAGATATTGTCATTTCAATTGGAGATTAATTTTAGGCGAGGGGCCTTATGAGGTTTTTTAATATATTTACGCACTCAGTATCTCAGTGTACATTGTAAACTGAGATACTGAGTGCAAGTACAAAACCTTGTAATCCGATACTCCGTGGCTATAACAAGAGGTAGCAAAATAA
>JBBTEQ010000009.1:0-7564 GCA_038042235.1 Bdellovibrionota bacterium
AAGCTTTGATGAACTTCTTTCAATTAACGCCTGGTCAAATTATAAAAACAGGCATAAAACTTCTACCATTATGAAACCTGAATTTTTTTGGGAAAATAAAAAAATCGGGGGCAGCGCACCACCGATAAAAACAGAAAAAGGGCAAAGGGTGCGTAAGGCTTTTATAGCCGATGAGGGCAAAAAACTTCTATCAGTGGATTACTCACAGATAGAATTAAGAGTGCTAGCGCATATATCTGAAGATCCCGGATTGATCAGAGCCTTTCGCGATAATTTGGATATACACACAGCTACAGCCTCAGAGGTTTTTAACGTCGATCTAAAAGCAGTTACCAAAGAGCAACGACGAATAGCGAAAGCGGTTAACTTCGGAATTGCTTACGGGCAGGGCGTGTACGGTTTAGCTGAAACTTTGGGAATAGGACGAAAAGAGGCATCTGAAATTATTGAAAGATATTTTGCTAAATTCGGCGGAATTCGTGATTATATTGAAAACACAATTAAAAAAGCTCATGAACAAAAGTATGTAGAAACACTTTTTGGGCGCAGACGTTATATACCAGAACTAGATAATAAAAATGTAATGATAAAAAAGTTTGGCGAGCGCGCAGCGATCAACGCGCCTATACAGGGGACGGCCAGTGATTTGGTCAAAATGGCGATGATTGAATTAAAAGCCGATCTGAAAATCGACTTATTATTGCAGGTGCACGATGAACTTATTTTTGAAGCTACTGAAACAGAAATAAAACAGCAGTTGAGCTGGATCATAGAAACCATGGAAAATGTGGCCAAATTAAAGGTTCCCCTTAAAGTTAACTATGCAATCGGTAATAATTGGGATGAGGCGCATTGAGATTTGAAGTCTGTTATTCTGTTTCCCAGCCGGCGACGCGCCCACCCTCAAAGTACACTGAGCGTTTTTCTTGTTTATAGCCTTGCGGAGTTGAAACCTGTTTTAAATACTGCCATCTTTCATTTTTATAAATCGGGTTGCCGCTGGTTTCAATATGTGAGGGCTCGCCCCAGGAGCGTCTTACATATTCTGCCGGCATTCCAAGGGCAATATCCTGTGACTCGACCACTTCATCGAAATTTTTAAGCTCTTTGGTTCGTGACCAGATTTTGTTTTTGTTGATCCAGCCCTGCCTACCTTCAACAGTGGGAATGGATAAGACTTCAATTTTTTCCAGGTCATGATTTAACCAAGGCAGTACTTTGGAATACTGCAATCTTTCTTTCTGAGAATCTAAAGATCTTTCAAGTTGTCGCAGCTTTTTTCGGTTTAAAATTTCCTGCTTTTGCGTTTCTGTAATTTCTTTTTTGGGATTAAAACCCAGTTCATAGGCAAATTTCTGTAACTCAAGCGTAGTGAGTTTAATTTCCTCCGTACGCTGTACTTCTGTTGCCTGCGACGGCTCTTTTTTTACTGTTTCAACCGTCGTAACATCTGTTGAAGCTGCCGAAGTCGGGTTTGGAGTAGTGGCATTAGAATTGGATTCGGTGGGCGGCTGAGCAGTTGGCTCAGTGGCGCAAGCAGATATCAAGAGAGTGCAGGTTATGAGTATAAATTTGCAGTTTAGCTTCATATTAATAATCCTTATAATATATTTTAGTGCAAAATGATTAAATATAGGATTATAATTTTTCTGTGGCCGACGAAAATACTAAAAATCAAGACTCTAAGCTAGACGAAAATCCAGGCAGCACTGAGTCTATTATAACGGATGTGGTTGCTGAGGAAGAAGAGGACCTGCTTTTTGAGATTGATGATATCTTAAATACCGAGGACCCGGATTTTTTAAACCAACTTACAAAAATTGAAATTGATAATGATGCTGCAGATTTATCTGTTATGGGTAATGTATTTGGGTTAGATCCAAAAGCTCAGACAGGTATTTTGAATATTTTAAAACGCCCATTTGAGTTAATGTTAAACACAAAACAGGTACTTATATTTTGGACAATCTTGTTTTTTACTGTACTTGTGGGGACGCTCATTTGGAATTTTAAGAGCAGTTTTATTCAGCAGAACTTATTTTTAAATTCCTTTGCAGAGTTGGGTGAAGATCTTAAAGAGTATAACCCAAATAGCGAAGTTGAGGCATTTTATGATAATCTTCGGTTCTCAAAAAATTTGGTCACAATTACCCCAATGAATGTGAATTTGAAACCTTCCGAAAATTCCGGTCCCAATCCTATGCTGTCAATCGAGGTTACAACCGAGGGTTTGGCCGCCGATGCCATTATTGAAGTGAAAGATCGTGAGGCAGAGCTTAAAGATTTCCTGCTTCGCCTTACCGAGGATAAGACCTATGATGAGCTTATCGAAGCAGAGGGTAAGCAACTTTTATGTGAACAATATCGCGATTTATTGAACTCTCTCCTAACTCGTGGTCAGGTCCGAAGAGTTCTTCTTAAATCGTTTATCATCAAACCTTGAAGTATATTATAAAGCCGTGCTTTAGCCATCCTTGAATTGTTCAATACTGATATTATAATTTTTAATTCGATCATGTAGGGTGGATTTCGGCATGCCAAGATCAATAGCCGTTCTTTTTTGATTACCGTGATTGACCGCCAGTCTTTTTAAAATCATCTGTTTTTCAATTTCTTTAATAACGGATAATTGTTGCAAATCTGAGGTGCCGGCATAGTGAACGCCTGTTGGAGGGTGGGCCATGCGTTCTTTTTTATTCAACAGCAATTCGATATGTTTTTCTTCAATAAACTGTTTGGGATACAGGGCAGAGGCCCTGGCTACAACATTTTTTAATTCACGTATATTGCCGTGCCATTCGTGTTTTTTCAGTATTTGTAGGGCTTCAAATGAAAATCTCACCTTCATTTGTCGTGCAAACTGATAAATAAGATCATCAAAATCCTCAATGCGCTCTTTTAATGAGGGAACTTCGACCGTGATAACATTAAGCCGATAAAACAGATCAGACCTAAAGCTGCCTTCGCGAATTTTATGATATAAATTTTGATGAGTGGCCGCAATAATTCTAACATCTGTTTTGACAATTTTATCACTTCCTACCGGACGTATTTCATTATTTTCAAGCGCGCGTAATAATTTGGCCTGGAGACCATAAGGCAGGTCGCCGATTTCATCTAAAAATAAAGTTCCCGATCTTGCAGTTTCAAAAGCTCCTTTGCGGTCGGATACAGCACCTGTAAAACTCCCTTTAGTGTGTCCGAACAACTCACTTTCAATTAGTGTTTCGGTGAGGGCTGAGCAGTTGACACTTAGAAAGGCAGCTTTCGCCTGTGGAGAGCATTGATGTAGAGCCTGCGCGATAATGTCTTTTCCAGAACCGGAAGGTCCTAATAGTAAAATGGGGTGTTTAGTTGACGCCACAGTAGATAATGTTTTGAGTTGCTCACTCCAGTATTCGTATCGACTTTTTAATGGAAATTCTTTGATGATTTTTCCCAGATCATGAACTACAAAGTCATATTTTCCAATTGTAATAAGGTCAGCATCTTTTAAAATGGCTTCAATAATCTGAGACCCATTAACCAGGGTTCCGAGCTTGGTGCGCATATCTTTTATTATGAGCTGCGGCCCCTTGATCTCTAATCGCGCGTGTCGGCTCTCGGCACCATCCGGCTGAATTTGAATAGAACAACTTGGGTCAGTTCCGATATAGGTAAAATCATTTATTAGCCAGCTTCGGTTTAGATTTCCTAGAAGTTCAAGTTTATATTGCACAGACTCCCCCTATTTCTTAATTTTCTTACTATTCAAAGATGAGGCCACGCTTAAGTTAAAATTTCCGACCTCAGCTGGCGTTTAATTTGAATAGAACACTTAAATTCTTAAATATTCTTATATATTCTCATTTCTGCGAATAAATCTAAGAATTGAGAAATCACAGTTTTCGTACTAGTCTTATTGTATGGCAAAAATGACATTTATTAAGAGCGCCGTAAAAATGAAAGATTTTCCAATTTCTAAATTTAAAGAAGTGGCTATGGCCGGAAGGTCTAATGCCGGTAAATCATCACTGATCAACGTTTGGGCCAATGAAAAAATCGCTAAAGTCAGTCAAGCACCCGGCAAAACTCGCTTACTTAATTTTTTTAATATGAATAACAGTTATATAATTGTGGATATGCCCGGCTACGGTTACGCCTCACGTGGCGGAGAAGAACTTAAAACTTGGCGTAAAATGGTAGAAAATTATTTAAGCCAAAGAGAACAATTGGCAGGTTTGGTTTTAGTCATGGATATGGCCAGGGACTGGGAAAGCGATGAAGAGATTTTAGCTCAATATATGATGAAAAATGATTTACCGGTTATAGTAGCCTTAACTAAAGCTGATAAATTTTCTAAAAACGATATCGCAAAAGCCGTTGAGCGTATTAAAAAACAGTCCCGTATAGATGACGTTTTTGCCATCTCTTCGCAAACTAGATACGGTTGTGAAGAATTTGAAGAATTTGTTTTTAGAAGTTGGATAAAGAAAGTGCCAGCGAAATGAGTACACCTAAAATTATTGCTGTTATTCCAGCTCGTTATGCTTCAACCAGATTTCCTGGCAAAGCCATAAAACTTTTAAAGGGAAAGCCCATCATTCAATGGGTCGTGGAGGGCACCCAAAAAAGCAAGCTAATCGAAAAAATTTACGTCGCCACTGATAACGAAAAAATAGCCGAGGTCTGTCGTCAAATAAACGTGGAGGTCCTAATGACCAGTCCCGATTGCTCAACGGGAACCGACCGCATTTATGAAGCTACAAAAAATCTGAGTTTTGATGTGGTTCTTAATATTCAAGGCGATGAGCCTTTAATCGATGAAAGCTATATTAACCCACTGGCACAGTCATTCTTAAATAATTCTAAATTGGACATGGCGACTTTGGCCCACCCATTAGCCGCGGAAGATCTTGAAAATAAAAATGCAGTTAAAGTGATTACCAACTCATTTGGCGAAGCTATTTATTTCAGTCGTTTTGCAATTCCGTACTCGCGTGAAAAAGATTCTCATTGTTCAGCTTCTCTCAAGCACATTGGGCTTTATGGTTATTCTAAAAGTTTTTTACAGAAGTTTTGTACTTCGCCCCAAGCTTTGATAGAAAAATATGAAAGTTTAGAGCAGCTGAGAGCCCTTTATTTAGGGGCAAAAATTAAAGTTATTGAAGTTGAAAAGCCTACGTATGGCGTTGATACTCTCGAAGATCTGCAAAAACTTGAAGCTTTGTTGAAGTAATTGCAGTGTTTTTCAATAAACTGCCGACTAAGTAATCACCGCCCTATTAATTTATAATCGACGTATGGTGTTGATACTCTCGAAGATCTGCAAAAACTTGAAGCTTTGTTGAAGTAGCTGGTACTCTACGTCTATATGTCAAAATCAGTAGAAAAAAAGCCGTCTAAAAGCCGCCTAAAGCAAAAGTTTATATTTGTCACGGGTGGTGTTGTTTCATCAATCGGTAAAGGCTTAACCGCAGCCAGCCTGGGTTCATTACTTGAGGCCCGCGGTTTTAAAGTGACGATTATGAAGTTTGATCCGTATTTAAATGTTGATCCGGGAACGATGTCGCCATTGCAACATGGTGAGGTTTATGTAACCGATGATGGCGCCGAGACCGATTTGGATTTAGGGCATTACGAAAGATTTACGAGTAGTATTTTACAAAGATCGAACTCAGTCAGCGCGGGACAAATTTACGATACAGTTATTGCCCGTGAACGTAAGGGAGATTACCTGGGCGGCACCGTTCAGGTGATTCCGCATATCACCGATGAAATTAAATCACGAGTTTATGAGGGAGCACAGGGTTCAGAAGTGGCCATAGTTGAAATTGGTGGAACGGTTGGCGATATCGAAGCCCAGCCGTTTTTTGAGGCCCTCAGACAGTTGCGTCTTGATTTGGGCCCAACTAATACGGCTTTAGTGCATGTAACTTACGTGCCTTATATTGCTGTCGCCGGTGAATTAAAAAGTAAACCCACGCAGCATTCTGTAAAAGAATTGCGCGAGATTGGTCTGCAACCGGATTTTTTAGTTTGTCGTAGTGAAAAAACTATCGACGATAATTTGAAAGCTAAAATAGGATTATTCTGTTCAATTAAAAAAGAACATGTGATTTCAGCAAAAGATTCGGCCTCTATTTATGATGTTCCTTTAGCTTTACATAAAGAAAATCTGGATGAATTGGTCGTTGCTACATTGAATTTGAAAAAAACTAAATACAATATTTCCGGTTGGCAAAAAATTGCAAAAATTCAGAGTTCACCAAAGGGCACAGTTAAAATTGCCATTGTGGGAAAGTATGTGGATTTAAAAGAATCGTATAAATCCCTGCATGAATCCTTAGTGCACGGTGGTTTAGCCAATCGTGTAAAGCTCGATATTATTTATGTTGATTCCGAAAAGCTGAATCAAAAAAATGTTAAAACAATGCTCGCCGAAGCTCAGGGTATTTTAGTGCCTGGAGGATTCGGTACTCGTGGAGTGGATGGAAAAATGGCCGCCATTCAGTATGCCCGCGAAAAAAAAGTTCCATTTTTTGGAATTTGTTTCGGTATGCAGCTAGCCGCTATTGAATTCGCTCGCAATGTCTGTGGAATTGCAGATGCCACTTCACGGGAGTTTGTAGGTGAAGTTAAGCGTGGTGGTAACATTGTGATCGATTCTATGGTCGAGCAACGTGGAGTCGTGGCTAAAGGTGGAACGATGCGCTTAGGAGCCTATAAGTGTAAACTAGCACCTAAGAGTTTGGCTTTAAAAGTTTATAAAAAAAATGTAATCTTTGAAAGACATCGTCATCGATTTGAGTTTAATAATAAATACAAAGATCTTTTTGAAAAACATGGCTTAAGAGCTACTGGCTTAAATGAAGAACGTAATCTTGTGGAAATTCTCGAAAATACAAAGCATCCGTGGTTTATCGGGGTTCAGTATCACCCGGAATTTAAATCTAAGCCGCTAAATCCACACCCGTTATTTGCTGAGTTCGTAAAGGCCGCTAATAAAAAATAATAAAGCAAAATAAAGAGGTTTTAAATGTCTCGGTTATTACAAATAGCGACAGAAACTTTAAAGATTGAAGCCGATAGTATTTTGAAATTAATACCAAGGCTGAATGACGATTTTGCTCGTGCGGTTGAAGCGATCATTAATTGCAAGGGTAAAATAATTTTAACCGGAATCGGTAAATCGGGTTTTATTGCACGAAAAATTGCCAGCACACTTTCAAGCACGGGAACTCCATCCATTTATCTACACCCGGCAGAAAGCAGTCATGGTGATTTGGGTGTGATTTCTAAGAATGATCTGGTTATTGCGCTCTCTTATGGTGGCGAAACCTCAGAGCTTCATTCAATACTTAATTTTATTTCCCGTAATGGAATTTTTTTAATTGCGCTTACAAGTAAAAGCAATAGCACCTTGGCTCAGGCCGCCAATATCTTTATTGATGTTTCCGTTGAAAAAGAGGCCTGCCCATTGAATCTGGCACCGACATCTTCCAGTACAGCGACCTTAGCCATGGGGGATGCGCTGGCCATGGCGGCGCTTCAAGTCAGGGGTTTTAAGTCTGAAAACTTTGCG
>JBBTEQ010000010.1:0-11730 GCA_038042235.1 Bdellovibrionota bacterium
TATTTAAATGATTACACGGAAGGACACCTAATAATGTCCATAATTTCTGTAAGCTGTAATAAGGTTATAAACTTCCAATTCTTTTTCAGACAGGCCAAACGCGCCGTCTTTTGCAAACTCAGCACCTTCAAAAAATCTTTTCCACTCAAGCTCAACTGAGTCAGGTGAAGTTTTATACATATTATAAAGTGATTCTAAATATTCCAGATTCATGTGATTCATTGTGCTTTGACCTCGTCTGTTTTTAGAATAATAATCGTCTCATAAAAAGTGGATGAGATAAAACAAAAAAGGAGGGCGGAGTGTATACATTAGTTGTCGTTCGTCACGGAGAGTCTGTTTGGAATAAAGATAATCGTTTCACCGGGTGGAAAGATGTCGATTTATCCCCTAAAGGTGTAACCGAAGCGCAAAAAGCGGGCAAAATCCTTAAAGAAAAAGGATTTACTTTTAATATGGCCTACACCAGCCGTCTGACACGTGCCATTAAAACTCTTAATTTCATATTAGACGAGATGAATTTGCATTGGCTCCCTGTTTTAAAAGAATGGCAATTGAATGAACGCCATTACGGAGGCCTACAGGGTTTGAATAAAACCGAAACCGCAGAAAAATATGGCGAAGATCAGGTTAAAATTTGGCGTCGCAGTTTTGATACGCCTCCTCCGTTGATGGATAAAAAGGATCCCGAACATCCATCCAAAGACCTACGTTATGCTGATGTTGAAGCGAATTTTCTTCCGGGTGGGGAATCCTTAAAAGATACGGCGGAGAGAGTCTTGCCGCTCTGGCACCAAAAAATTTCTCAAGATATTAAAGCCGGAAAAAGAATTCTGATTGCAGCGCATGGTAATTCAATTAGAGCCTTAGTGATGCACCTTGAAGCCTTATCACCTGCAGAAATTATGGAAGTTAATATTCCTACAGGAATACCTTTATTGTATCAGCTCGATGCAAATCTAAAAGTTATCAGTAAAGAGTATTTGGGAAGCGCTGAAGAAGTGGCGTCCGCCATGCATCATGTGGCTTCACAGGGTAAAAAGCAGGGCGAAAAGACATAATGCCGATGATACTTTTTAAAAACCTTAAGCTTGTTGATTCAGATTTTAAGGGCCAGCAACCCAAGATGGCCTTTGTTGTTAATAACGGAATTATTCAGTGGATAGGCTCACAGAATAAAGTTCCTAAAGAATATAAAATCAAAAAGTCTGTTGATTTAAAAAATAAATTGGTTTTTCCATCGTTTATTGAGTGCCATACGCATAGCGTTTTTGCGGGCTCGCGAGCTGAAGAGTTTGAGTTACGTAATCAGGGTATAAGTTATCTTGAAATCGCGCAAAAGGGTGGTGGCATTCTTTCAACCATGAGGGCTACACGTCAAGCACCTGCAAATGAATTGCTTCGTCTAACACAAGAAAGAGTGGATAATTTTTTAAAGCAGGGAGTTTCGACTCTCGAGATCAAATCGGGCTACGCGCTGGATTTAAAAAATGAAGTTAAAATGCTGGAGATCCTTAAAAAAATCAAAGGCCCCCAAATTATAAGTACATTTTTAGGAGCGCATGCGCGCCCACCTGAGTTTTCTGATAATGCGGATTATCTGCAATACCTCAGCACTCAAGTTTTGCCTGTTATTAAAAAGAAAAATCTTTCAAAACGCGTTGATATTTTTATTGAGAACAAGTTTTTCGAAAAACCTGAATCACTGGTTTATTTACAAAGTGCTATCGATCAGGGCTTTGAGATCACGATTCATGCGAACCAGTTATCCTTGTCGGCGGGGGCGGAGTTGGCATTAGAGTTAGCTGCAAAATCGGCCGATCACGTTATTCATTTAGATGATTTTCTCATTCATCAATTTGCAAAATCAAATACAGTCGCAGTTCTTTTACCCACAGCAGATCTTTATATGAAATGTGCTTATCCACCAGCACGTAAATTGATTGATGCAGGGGCCTTGGTGGCGCTAGCCACAGATTACAATCCGGGAAGCTCTCCGTCGCAGGATTTATCTTTAGTAGGTTTACTTGCGCGTTTAGAAATGAAGATGACTTTGCCTGAAGTTTTTAAAGCTTATACATATAATGCGGCCCGCGCTTTAGGTCTTGAGAATCGTGAAGGGTCCTTAGAGGTGGGTAAAAATGCAAATTTTATTTGCACCAATGCCGAGCTAAATGATTTTTTCTATTCTGCTGGTCGTATGCCAGAGCACTCATTATTCATTCGAGGAAGAGAAATTAAATCTTAATAAATTCAGTTTTATTTACGCAGCGCATCGTGTAATTTAAGATTCTTAAATTTTTTACTTGTGAAGTAGGCCAAAGTATTTCTAGTGTTAGGGATACAAGGATGTGAAATAAATTATGGCAGCAACATACTCATCATTTATGACAACAAGATTTTACAGCCCAGTTTTCAACACCGCTCTGTTTGATGGGCCTATCAGGATTTATTTCTCGCAGAGCTACGAATCTTCCGCCCTAAAGATCTATCATTTATTGCAAACGCAATATCTTGAGCAGTGGAAGCAACTAAAAGAGTGTTCCTTAAAAGCTAATGAACATGTTTTTCTTATGATGTATCCTGATAAAAACGATTTAGAAATGGTTTTCCCTTCAATGTCCAGCGCTGTTCCCTGCCAGCAATGGGAAGAGGGTTTAGCCATTGGCTTTTGCCAACCTCAGGATGATATTGAAATGGTACATCAGTTAGATTTCATCATGCAGTCCATCGCTTCATGGATTGATCAAGTTAAGAATAATGTTAATAATTATGAAGTTTCATTCTAGTAAGGGTCAGATATTAGTTGAGTATCTATTACTGATGGTTATTGTTGTTGGCATTGCGACTTTGCTGACAAAAAGCCTGATAGGACGTGGTGATTCTAATCAAGGCATGGTCATTAAGGCTTGGAACGGAATTCTAAAAAATATTTCCAATGATCTACCCGATTGTGAAAATCAAACCGATTTATCAGCCCCTAATTGCCCCGTAAACTAGGTAACAGTACCTAGAAATAGCCAGAGCCTCTTTTTTTAACTTCTTTATTTATTTTTTTCTGCATAGATTCCTGAATTTCATTAGCCAAATCATGGCAAAGTTCAGAATCATTTACTTTCTCTGGCGCAAAATGCAGCTCGATAGGTTTTTCAAAAACTATTTTCCACTTGGCTGGCAGTGGGATTATATTCAGTGGCAAGGGTAAAACCAATCCCCGTAAAAATTTTGTAAATTTTAAGGTTTGAAGATTAATATGGGTTTCTTCGGCACCTAAAATTATTGTGGGTACAATTTTGGCATTGGTTTCAATAGCCATACGAATAAAGCCGCGTTTAAACTCCTGCAGCTGATAGCGCTCAGAACTCGGTTTAAAGTTCCCTTGCTCACCTTCAGGAAAAAGCACGATTAAGTTATTTTTTTTCAGCAGTGACACGCCGTTTTCATAAGTAGCTTCGGTAAAACCCAGTTTATGAGCAGGAAGTGCCGTGGTTTCTGTTAAAAACCATAAATGGTGGGTCATAACTTTTGGTTGGCGTTTGGTATTTTGCTGGATGACATAAGCCAAAACCATGGCATCAAAGCCCGAAAATCCCGAGTGATTCGGTGTGATAATCACTGGTCCCTTAGTAGGAATATTTTCTAAGCCACTAATTTCTAAGCGAAAATATTTTTTTAACAGCTCCATGAAAAATCTTGGAAAAACCTTATAAAGAAGTGTGTCAGAACTCAGTTCTTTGAGGTTGAAAACTTTTTCGTTGGGTTTTTTAAAAAAATTGATCATGATATGAATTAGAGCTTAACATGGATAAAAAAAAGAACCAGAGAAAGTATCAATAGTATGAAAAATCCGACCACAATGTCAGCGGCCTCAATTAAAAAATACATTATGTCCATTGATCAGGGTACAACGGGGTCCACCGTTATCTTACTTGATCAGGCCGGAAGTCTTGTTTCAAAAGCGACTGTTGATTATCAGCAGCACTACCCACAGGCGGGTTGGGTTGAACATAATCCTGATGATATATGGAAATCTGTAGAAACTGCGGCCCTGCAATGTTTAAAAAAAATCTCTGCCTCACCTGAGGAAATTTTAACAATTGGCATTACCAATCAGCGTGAAACAGTGGTGGCGTTCAGAAAATCCACTGGCGAAATTCTGCACAATGCCATTGTTTGGCAGTGCCGCAGAACTTCCAAAATGTGTGATCAGCTCCGAAAAAAATGGTCGCTTAAAATCAAAACTAAAACAGGTCTGGTGTTAGATCCCTATTTTTCAGCCAGTAAAATGCGTTGGTTGATAGAAAATGTTGCGTCAGTTTCGCGCGCACTGAAAGAAGATGATTTAGCTTTTGGTAACATTGATACTTTTTTAATGTGGAGATTGTCAGATAAAAAAATATTCGCAACAGACGTCAGTAATGCCTCAAGAACAATGCTGATGAATTTGAAAACCTGCCAGTGGGACAACGAACTTTTGAAATTATTTAAAGTTCCTATCAGTGCATTACCTGAAATTAAGTCGTCCTCCGGACTTTTCGGAAATACTGTCACCCAGAGTTTTGTTTCAGAAAACACACCGATCACCGGTGTGGCCGGAGACCAGCAGGCGGCACTTTTTGGACAAACATGTTTCTCAGAAGGCGAAAGCAAATGCACATTCGGTACTGGCAGCTTTATTTTAATGAACACTGGCACAAAGCTTTTAAAATCTAAAGCCGGCTGCTTAACCACCGTTGCCTGGAGGCTGGGTGGAGGTAAAACTCAATATGCACTTGAAGGCGGAGCCTTTATTTGTGGGGCCGCCGTGGCCTGGCTGCGCGATGGTCTTGGTATTATCGAAAAGAGTTCAGATGTTGAAGCTTTAGCAAAACAAGTATCCACAGCAGAAGGGGTTGAGTTTGTACCGGCACTGACAGGTTTAGGCGCTCCCTATTGGAACGCCTATGCGCGCGGTGAAATAACGGGGCTAACTCGCGGTACAAACAAGGCGCATATCGCCAGAGCCACACTTGAAGCCATAGCACTTCAAAATGCAGATATACTTTTAGCCATGCAAAAAGATCTTAAAAAGAAGATTAAAAGATTAAGGGTTGATGGCGGTGCTTCGATAAATAATTTATTAATGCAGTTACAATGTGATTATCTTCAAACAGTTGTCGATCGCCCGATGCAGGTTGAAACCACCGCAATTGGTGCTGCCTACCTGGCGGGTCTGGGTGTCGGTCATTGGAAAAGTTTGGATCAAATCAGAAGTATCTGGAAAAAAGATTGTGAATTTAAACCGCTACAATCTTTAACTGCGGTTAATAAGCGGCGCCAGTCCTGGAACCGCGCCGTTAAAAAAGCCATGACGAATTTTATGAGATAAAAAAACTATTTTGTAGCGGAAGCCTGTAGACCAGCAGCTTCAGCACCAACCTCGGTGCCAACTATAATGTGAGTAGAAACCTCAAACGGAGCGGGTGTAACATTCAAGATAGATTTTTTTTCTTTATAGTCGGTTCTTTCGTTATCTAAATTGCCGAATGATTTTACAACAATAGCAGAAATCTCTACTAAACAAAATTTCTCACCTAATTGTGCAGGTGATTTATCTCTGATGCTATCAAGTACAGTAATCAATCTAGCCTGAGCCCCTGCATCTGAAGTTTTAATTAAGGCTTTGATATTTGATAAATAAGCGAATGAGGTCAAAGTTAAATCATAGCTGCCGCTGGTTTCAGGTACGAGTTTTAATATTTTAACTTGATCATCTAAAACAACAATAGCAATAACTCCAGTTTTTAAGTGGTCATTTAACATTTTATTTGTTGATTCGCTTGCTACTAAATTAAGTAAAGACTGGATTTTATCATCAATTTTAATTTGTTTTAAAGTGCTATCAAGTTTGCTGACTTCCGGTTTTTCTTCGCCAGAGTAATAGACCTTTTTAGGATCCTTACTGCTTGCGCCTGTAATCTCATTAATATCTTTTATAGTATAAAGACTTGCAGCGATGGCATTATTAACCGTGCTTGGTCTCTCAGTCGGCTTGTTGCAACCGGTAAATAAAATTGCTGTGCTAGCGAGTCCTAAAATTACAGAAGTTAACATGATGTTTTTTTTCATAAAATATCCCTTTATATTAAATGCTTAAACCAAGTCCGATTGAGTAAGAAGAGTCTTCGTCATTAAAAAACTTAAGATTATTTTCATAGGTTCCTGTTTTAAGATAAGGACCTTCGTTTGAATGAGTAAAGCTAAGCGAAGCGTGGTCATTTAACGTGTACCCTAAAGTTTGAGAGTGTGAAAATGTATTTGAAACGATTCCATTAACTGAGTAATTTGAGTTAAAATCAAATTGAGTTGAGAATGATAGAGCATCAGTAATGTCATATCCTATATTAATACGGCTGCGGTAGCCATGCAGTCTATTAGGGGCACCTGTTTTAGCGTTGGTATCATATTGTAAGTTAGCCCTACTAATTTGACCTTGATAGCTTAGTTTGAAAGCGTCCATTCCTAATGTTTTAGTGTTTAATGTCAACTTAAGGGCAGCACTAAAGGCATATAATAAGCCAATTTCGTTGCGACTTTTGTTTGTTAAGGGTTGAACTAGGGTAATGGATGGACCTAATTTCAAATATTCACTAAGTGTCCATGCTTTTTTACCAGCACCCAGAATAAGATCCGACCATCCATTTTCGTTGGTGGCAACTAGGTCTTGATTATAACCCATATAAGCGAAAGCGTTGTATTCACCATAAGACATACTAGGTACAAATTCGTGGCTTAAAGATTGAGATCTTGATCCATCTGGTTGTGCTTTGGCTTGCATTGAGTATCCCAAATCATAGCCTAATCCAAACTTCACAGAAGGTGCTTCTTCTTTTTTAGGAGCGGTAACAGTGCTGGTCGCTATGTCTGGAGCTTTGCTGGCTGGTTTTTTAATAGTAGCTATTGTTGTGGGTGCGGGTGCAGCAGTTGCTGGTGCAATTGTCGCTGTAGTCGCGGGGACAGTAGGTGCGCTCGTGGCTGTAGTAGTGCCAGTTGCCGCTATGGCTGCAGCCGATAGGCAAGTCATGCTTAATGTTAGATTCACTATTAGTTTCGATGCTAGTTTCATAATGGCCCTCTTTATTTAAGTCACAATATGCTTTACAATCTGTGTGCCTTATATAAATAAGCTATTTTGGCTCCAGATGGAATATTAATGAGGTATATGGAAATCGACCATGTAATTTTTTTAGAACTGTTAGTTTTTTAGACAAAAGAGTCGGCATTTGCCGACATTTGGGCCTATTTGCGGGGCGCTAACTGCCTTTAACTTTGATATTCATCTGTTTTAAGCGCTCTGAAAAGGATCTGAGCATAGACGAGGCCCATAGTGGCAATTCATTGAGCATCATTTCATAGCCCTCAGCTGAGATTTTCATGGCCGTGACGGGGGTAATGGCTTGGGCGCTTGCTGTTCGGGCTCCCTGGCTGATCAAGGCGAATTCACCGAAAGTTTCCCCATCTTTCAGTCTGGCCACTTCGAGTTTTTGTCCTTTTTTATCTTTCATAAATATTAAGACTTCTCCGGACTCAATAATATAAAAATGTGATTCAACATCACCCTCGAAAAAAATGAAATCGCCGGCTCTGTAGGTTTCTTTTGTGAGACTGCCCATGCTTGCATCCTTATAAAAATTAATCAAATCAGTTAAAAAGTACTTAGCTAAATCATGCACAGTTTTTAAAAAAATTCACACTGATATTTTTTTAAAGTTCCGACTGAGGCTTTAGTCCAGTTTAATTATTTGCGTGTTTAGAATAGAAATGGTTTTGGTCTTTGATTTAGCCATGAAAAGCGAGGTAGCATAAGTAATATTTAAAGCAAAGGTTTTGAGTTTGAACAGGTATCTTGTCAGACATTTTATTTTTGGATTAGGCCTCATTTTGCTTTGTATTTTATATACAGGACCGCTTTTGGCCTTTGAAGCCAAAAATTATTTGAATGAGTATTTTAAAAGTGAGTCTGATGGGAAGCATGAAGACTCAAAAGTGATTTTGGAAAAATGGAAACCAAAAAGTTTTGAGGAAGAATCATATAAAAAATATTTTCTGGCATTAAAAAACAAGAATATTGAAATGTTTTGGAATCTCTATCAAGAGCTTTCTAAAAATAAAAAACTCGTGAAGTTACAGCATGAATCAATCAGAAATATTCTTGAGCTCGACTTAGCTTCTCAAGAAAATAAAGTCAAAAATTTAAGTAAATTTGATAAAGTCTCAAAACATATGTTGAAGCGTATGAGCGGGTTACCTGATGGTTCAAAATATGAGTTGCTCTATCTGAAATGGCTTTTGAAGAATAAAAATACCGGCCAGTTGTGCAAGGTTGAAAGATCTCGCTGGCTTTCACAGACCCGACTTTATTTAATCGAAGTGGTGCAGGGGCTAGATTCTTGTCCAATAACTCTAGATGATTTTGTGTATCGTATTCGGTTACTGATTTTCTCAGGTGAGGCTAAAAAAGCACAATCTGAAATAACAGATTTCAGTGATATCAAAAAAATATCCGATTGGGAAAAAGCATATTTGCAGGCAGTCTATTTCTCGAATGTTGGCGATCCGACGTCAGCTTATGATGTTTTAGTTAAGTTTGAGCCCGAGCTTAAAAATCAGTTTAAAAACCAAACGACAAACTCTGAAGAGTACTATGCCAACTTTTTTTATATTTCCCAACGTGCAGGGGAACTGGTCCAAGCGGAAAGAATTATTAACAATATATTAAAGCTTACAACTCATGCTGCTAAAAAGAAGGACTACATATTTCAAAAGGCCTTTTTATTTTATCAGACTAAGCGTTATGCAGAGGCAAACAAATTATTTTCTGAACTAATTCAATCACACCCATCTAGACGAAACAAAACGAAATCAAAGGACTATGACAATTTAACCTGGCTTCAGGGGTGGTGCTACTACTTAGCTAAAGATTATAAAAAGGCCCGCGAATCATTTATTAAAAACAAAAAATGGACAGGCGATAAGCCTCGCAATCTTTATTGGCTGGCACAAACAGAATGGGCGCTTGATAACCGTATGGAATCTCTTGCGCTCTATCGACATTTAGCGCTTCCGGTAATCGAAGGGCAGTACTTCAGTTACTATAATTATTTGGCTTGGCTGCGCTTTGAATTCAATAAAAACTATATTGACGCCGAAACTTTA
Organism: Bdellovibrionota bacterium; assembly: GCA_038042235.1. GTDB lineage: Bacteria > Bdellovibrionota > Bdellovibrionia > Bdellovibrionales > Bdellovibrionaceae > Pseudobdellovibrio. The sequence goes on from JBBTEQ010000010.1 coordinate 9,196, forward strand.
AAAACTTTAAAGACTCATCTGAATAATTTAAAATCAAGGAGCAACCAGTATGAGCTTCCAGATTTTACGACAGACCCGTACAGTATCATTGAGCAGTATGAAATTTATTTCAATGATATTGACCAAAGTGTTATTGCGGCGGAAGAGGCTTCCGATTCTGTGGTTACACAGAACGCAGCAGAACTCAGCGATAACGATGCGAGTGGGATTCAAATCACAACTTCGGCCGAGTTAAAAAATGAAATGTCCTGGGCCGATGATTTAATTAAATGGGGATATCGCGATCTGGCAAAGTGGCATTTGTACGAAGTGGAAAAAAGCTTACCCAAAAAATCTCACATTGAACCTCTGATTGAGTATTATAGTAAAAATAAATACTATAACAGGGCACTTTTTTTAGTTAATAGTATGTCTTCACCCGCGGGCAAAAAATTAAAAAAGTCGTCTGATCCTCTGTACTGGGGCTCGCTCTATCCTAAAGCCTATCAATCCGCGGTTGAAAATGAAGCTCAGAAAAGGAAAATTAATCCTTACCTATTATGGTCGATTATGAAAGCTGAAACTCAATTTAAAGATGATGCACTATCACCGGTTGGCGCCGTGGGCTTGATGCAATTTATGCCCTACACCTCACAAAAAGTGGCAAAATTATTAAATGAAAACTACAATGGTACCGAATTACTTAAGCCTGAAAACGCAATAAAATACGGAGCCATGTATTTAAAAAAGTTATCAGACGAGCTGGGCGGACAACTTCCGTTGGTGGCGGCAGCCTATAATGGCGGCCCACACCGAGTTAAATTATGGCTTAAAAATTTTAAGGAAAGAGATAACAGCAATATGGATTATGATGTGTTTATTGAGCACATCCCATTTAATGAAACACGGACTTACGTTAAACGTGTACTAAGTTATAATTTGACCTATCAAAAACTATACGACAATAAACTGGATGCCAAACTTACAAATTGGATCACCGAAAAAATTTCGTTTAAGCTGCAAGAGCCGATCGCTCTTAAAGAAGAGTGGCCGCAAGCTGTTAACTAGCAATTAGGCTAGCCTGACATCTAGTTTTGGTGGGCCCTTTTTTTGTAAAACGCACAAAAATAGGTTAAAGTTAAGATATGAAAATAAATGTAGCCTTTGTGGCGCTTTCAGTTTTAGTTAGTATTTTGATTTTTCAAAATTGTGAAAAAATAGTTTTAAGCGATAAAATTGATAAACCAGTTAATGCTCTCAGTTTGAAAGCTTATGATGTTGATGCCGGAAGTATTATTGACACAATGCTTGGTGCTGGTATTAAAGACGATTTTGATTTCGATGAGACGCTTGATTTGTCTGCGGAGATCATGACCTGCGGAACAAAGCCTCAAGCTACCAATGCTGAATGTGTATTTACCAAAGAAAAAACTAAGTTCACGGCAACTAACAGTAGCGCAGCCTTAGTCAAAAGCTTTTTGAACAATATGGGTATTGCTCGCGATTGTCCAAGTTGTAATGATAGTGAGAGCTATACGGTTAAAAATATCAAGTGTAAAAGAAATCCCAAGTTTCCTCGTGACTCCTTATGTGAGTTTGCCAGGTAGTTTTGTTTTAACTACCTAATGCCCGCGCAGTACGCCACCATCTATGGCAATTGATTGCCCTGTAATATAACCGGCTAATGGCGATGCTAAGAAGCAGGCCATGTCGGCGAGTTCTTTTGGAATTCCAAGGCGACCAGCGGGGACCATTTGTTTGATTTTTTCTTGGCTTAAATTAAGTTCTTTTAGCCTGTCGGTGTCGGTATAGCCTGGAAGTAATAAGTTAACCGTGATGCCGTCTGCAGCCACTTCATTGGCTAATGATTTACAAAGGCCGGCAAGGCCTGCACGTAGGCCGTTTGAGGTGGTTAAATTAGCTAGAGGCTCTTTGGCGGCAAGCGAGGTAACTAAAATGATTCGGCCGTATTTTTGTTTTTTCATAATAGGTAAGGCTTCTTTTGTAGCTTCAACAAAACTCATCCAAAGATTTTGAAAATCCATATGCCATTGCTCACTGCTGACATCAGAAAAACTTCCCTTGGCAGGGCCGCCGGTGTTCATGACTAAAATATCAAGGCCATTCATTTTTTTTATGGCTTCAGCCGTGGCTTTTTTTGCTTCATTGGGTTTTGCTAAATCCGCGGCGATACCATCGTGAGCTTTTAATTTATTGACGCTGGATTGTAAGCGGTCGGGGTTACGCGAGTTTAAAGTAACTATGGTTTTTTCTGCTATAAGTGATTCAGCAATTGCATAACCGATACCCGTTGAAGAGCCAAAAACAAAAGCTTTTTTATTGTTAAGTTGTAAATCCATTTTATTTATTCCTTGCGCTATGTTTTGGTAAAATATTCGGCTTTAACATTAAGCCAGTTGAGTGCGGCCCTATGATAAAGCCATTTTTGTGTTTCTAAATCAAAGTTACATTCTTGAATTAATTTTCCAGGAGTGGTTTCGCCGAGGGGAAACGGGTAATCCGTGCCTAGGCAAATATTTTCTTTACCCAAAACTT
>JBBTEQ010000011.1:0-727 GCA_038042235.1 Bdellovibrionota bacterium
TGTGGCTGATTATATCTTTAATTTAAAACACAAAGCGTCCCGTGATTTATATGACAGCGTAATTGGGTCACAATTTAGATTAGCCAATCTAGATGTTTTTAAGCATATGTTAACAACGGCAAATCTGTTTACCTCTGAAAAAAAATCTCGTGACCGAATTATGGGAAGCTTGGAAGAAATAAATGAAGTTGCAGCCCAAGACGACGATAAACCCTATGCTGAGAGACGAATTTTAAAAGTCATCACCGCACAAAATATTACAACAACAGATACCTTCACTCCACGATTAAACTTATTTAATATTATACAAGCGGATGCCTCTTCTTCAACTTCAGGATCAAAAATTACTCTTTATGCAAAAAGAAATGATGTTAAGGCCCGTTTTAAGCTTGATTCCTATGGCCAAAGCGGCGGTTATAAGGTTTTATACTGGGGAGAAAAAGAAAGCGAATCGAGTAGCTTTCTAACCCGTATTGATGATCAAGATAAGCCTATCAATATTATCGGCCTACAGAACTCTATAGTTAAGGAAGATAAGCACTTAAGGCCAAAGGAATATGTAAAATACATGAACCACCTTAAAAATTTTTTACCGGCTAAAGTACTAGAAAATATTGAACTACCAAGCTGGGACTATACAGAAGATAAGTCTGTTGAAAATTCCAACATCCAGCACTATCTTACCTTTAATGAAAACTTTTTTAATGCCCAACGAAACTTAACACCG
>JBBTEQ010000011.1:737-8437 GCA_038042235.1 Bdellovibrionota bacterium
AAAAAGGCGTTTTCAAAATTCCCTCGGACGATTCGGAAATTCTGAAAAAAATAATGCTGGTGATTTTAAAGAATCATTCTGTACACAAAACTCTAAAATCCTTACCTAGGGGTGCCAACCTGTTTACTGAAAAAAATAAGCCACGCGACCCTATGATACTTGAATATCAAAGAGGAGTATACGATAAGTCTTACCTAAACGAACTGATTGAAATTCCAAAAAGACTTGCCATCATTCTAAATGGCGATTTGCCGGCTCAAGAACGCTATGATGAAATAGTAAAACTGTATAATGATATCCCCCTATTTTATGAAATAAAAAATGAAATGTTTCTTCACCTGGTTCCGGAAGATCAGCTTGAGAAAATGATTTCCTTTAGATTGGTTATGTCAGGAAAAGGCAAAACCACACTTATTACGCAGTTTCCCAAAGTTGAAACCAGCAAGACTAATAATTTATTTAGGGAAATTATGGCGCAAAAAGGCTATATCGACGACAGATCTTTTAATTTAAAAAACTACATCCGTGAAGATGGTGAAATATACACCCTTAACGAAGTGATGAATAACCGGGCTGAGAAAGAAATTGATGATCAAGTTGGCGGCGGGAGATAATCTACCTGTCAACATGCAGGTAAAACTACTTCAGAAAGTTTTTTTTTGACCTGTGGAAGTTATCCGCCCATACTCTAGCGAATATGGCAAACTCAATTAAAAAAATTGGCGTGTACACCAGCGGCGGCGATGCGCCGGGCATGAATGCCGCCATTCGTGGCGTGGTTCGAAGTGCCCTTTCTAAAAATATTGAAGTTACCGGAATACAACACGGCTACGTGGGTATGATTGAAAATAAAATGCTGCCCCTACAAATGCGCGATATGGCCAATATTATTCAACGTGGCGGAACTATTTTAAAGACCGGCAGATCCAGTGAATTTTTAAAACCCGAATTCAGAACCACCGCCGCTAATAATCTAAAAGCTCAGAATATTGACGGACTTATCTGTATTGGTGGAGATGGATCATTTCGCGGTGCTCAAGCTCTTTGGAGTGAGCATCAAATTCCAATAGTAGGAATTGCTGGCACTATTGATAATGATGTTTATGGAACTGATGATAGCATAGGTTTTGATACCGCAGTCAATACGGCCTTACAGGCTATTGATAAAATACGTGATACTGCTGATAGTCATGACCGCATTTTTATTGTCGAAGTTATGGGGCGTAACTCGGGTTGGATTGCCAGCCGTGTTGGGCTAGCGGGAGGCGCTGAAGAAATTTTAACCTCTGATAATATTATTCCGGTTGATAAAATTGTGGAAAATCTTAAAAACTCCAGAGCCCGTGGCAAAACAAGCAGCATTATAATTACCGCAGAAGGCCAAAAACCCGGGCGAGCCTATGACCTTTCTGAAGCTATCCGAAAGAAATCAGGATTAGATGCAAAAGTCTGTATCCTCGGACATCAACAACGCGGCGGAAGCCCCTCGGCTCATGATCGTATTTTAGCTTCAAGATTAGCCTCTACAGCTGTTGAGGCTCTTCTGGCTGGACGAAAAAATATTATGATTGGTATACAAGCAGATAAGCTCGTAGAAGTATCACTCGATATTGTGACCACTAAAGAAAAACAAGGTGATAAATCCTTGATTAACCTTGCCAGATTGCTTTCTGTTTAGTTCAATTGTTTTGTCAGATTTATAATTTTTAACCTTACAAAGGAAGTATTAATGAAAAAGTTATTATCATTATTAGCGATTTCACTCTTGGTCTTTTCTTGCACAAAAAAAACCGATGAAATTCTTTTAGGCTCTTACAGCTCAAATACCGGAGCCACTGCAACTTTTGGAGTATTTCAACTTCATGGCGCGCAAATGGCCATTGAAGAAATTAATGCCAAGGGTGGTATTAATGGAAAAAAAATCAAACATATCAATTATGATAATAAATCTGATGGTGATGAAACACTTGCCGTCGTTAACCGTCTTATCAGCCAGGATAAAGTTGTTGCGATTATGGGTGAAGCCACTTCCGGTCGTTCTAAAATTGGCGGCCAAGTAGCCCAGCAAAATAAAGTACCGATGCTGACCTCTTCAGCCACCAACACTGAAGTGACCAAAATTGGTAACTATATCTTTAGAGCCTGCTTCATCGATCCATTTCAAGGAATGGTGATGGCTAAATTTATGACTGAAAATTTAAAACTTAAAAAGGCCGCGATCTTAAGAGATATCAAAAATGATTACTCTGTCGGCCTTTCTGATATCTTCGCGCAAAAACTAAAAGCTGCGGGTGGCGAAGTTGTAACTGACATCGCCTACCAAGAAGGCGATATCGATTTTAAATCCCAGTTAACTGCTATTAAAGCTAAAAACGTAGAAGCTATTTTTGTACCGGGTTACTACAATGAAGTGGCGCTTATTGCAAAACAAGCTAAAGAATTGGGAATGAGCATGCCTTTATTAGGTGGCGATGGCTGGTCATCTCCGAAGTTATTTGAAATTGCCAAAGAAGCTATCAACGGTAATTATTTTTCAAACCATTACACAACAGAGTCAACTGATCCTAAAACTCAGAATTTTGTTAAAGATTTCAAGGCTAAGTATAAAGAAGACGCGGATGTGATGGCAGCACTGGCTTATGACGCAGTTTATTTAATGGCAGAAGCTATCAAGAATGCAAAAACAACAACGGCTGAAGACAAACGTGACGAAACAGTCAAATTACAAGAATTCCGAGACAGCATCCGTGATGAACTAGCTAAAATTAAGGACTTCCATGGTGTTACTGGAAAAATGTCGATGGATGCAAACCGCGACGCGATTAAAAGCGCCGTTGTCGTTCAAGTTCAAGGACCTGAATACAAATTTATCACCAGTGTCAGTCCCAATTAAATAACTGATGATTAACTGTTTGGTTAGCTAGTTCATGCAAGAATTTCTTCAACACACTCTTAACGGCCTGAGCTTCGGAAGCATTTATGCTTTAGTAGCTCTAGGTTACACCATGGTTTATGGAATTTTAACCATGATTAACTTTGCGCACTCTGAAATTTATATGATGGGTGCGTTTGCCGCTTTTTATCTGGCCCGATTTGCCGGGCTTGATACACCTTCGCCTTTGAACTTTACACTTGGAATACTTGCTGGAGCGCTACTTGCAGCTATTATTGGTTTTTTTGTTGAAATGCTGGCCTACAGGCCACTGCGCAGCTCGCCCAAAATGAACGTGCTGATCACGGCTATCGGTGTAAGTATTTTATTTCAATTCGGTGGACAAATTATTTTTGGAGCCGATCCGAAATCTTTTCCCACATTAATCGAAGACCGAGTCCTATTCACGCTTGCGGATATTTCAATTCGTTTGGTTGATATGTTAATCTATTTCGTAAGTTTTGTTTCTTTAGGTATTTTGAGTTTTATTATTTTCAAAACTCAAACCGGCCGGGCCATGCGCGCCGTTAGCACCCGCCCCGATATGACGCCACTGATGGGTATCAACAATAATAAAATTATTTCTACCACCTTTATTATTGGTTCTGCTTTAGCCGGCGTTGCCGCCGTTCTCGTTTCAATCAAATACCCAAAGATCGACCCCATGATGGGAGTTAAAATTGGCACCAGCTCTTTTGTGGCCGCAGTTTTTGGCGGCATAGGTAGCTTACACGGCGCTGTCATTGGAGGATTTTTATTAGGGCTTGGCGAATATTATCTGATCGGTTATGGCGCATCAACTTACAAAGATGCTCTTTCATTTTTAATTTTAATCGGCGTACTTCTTTATAAACCAACCGGCTTATTTGGAACGACTCGAAAAGAAAAAATATAGGAATATTATTTAATGAGTCAGATAAAAAAATATATTATTTTTTTAATTTTAGTAAGCGGCCTAGGCCTGCTACTTAACTATTTTTTAAATTCCTATATTCAAGCTATTTTCATCAGCTTTATTATCAATGCCATCATGGCGCTCAGTTTAAACTTTATAACTGGTTTAGCTGACCAGTTTTCACTGGGTCATGCAGGTTTAATGGCGATTGGCGCTTACACGGCAGCCGTTTTAAATAAAGAATTTTTAGATAACAACTGGGCTCTAATTCCTGTTGGTGTGTTAGCCGGCGGAATGGTGGCAGCTTTTGCCGGATATCTGATTTCATTACCTTCGTTTAGACTTAAAGGTGACTACTTAGCCATTGTAACTTTAGGAATGGCTGAAATCGTGCGCGTAGTATTACTAAATTGGAATCACGTTGGCGGGCCACGTGGCTATAATGCCATTATGAAGTTTCCGGAATTTATGTACTCGTATGCTTTTGCGGTCCTTTTACTGTTCATAACTTTTATGACCATGTACCGATTAAAATTTTCGTGGTTCGGACGAAACCTCTGGGCCATTAACGAAGACGACATCGCGGCTGAAGTTATGGGCCTCAATGTGGCTAAAACAAAGCGTCGCGCATTTGTAATATCAAGCTTCTTTGCCGGCCTTGGTGGCGGGTTTTATGCCCATCACTTGGGTTATATCAGCCCCGGTTCTTTTGGTTTTATAATCTCAGTACAGATTTTAATAGTTGCCGTACTTGGTGGGCTTGGCTCTTTAAGTGGCTCAATTGTTGCCGCTTTAATTTTAACTTTTCTGCCCGAAATTTTACGAAGTGTACAAATGGGCTCAGTTGATCTGCGTATGATTATTTATCCGATCTTACTGATTCTGATGATGATTTTAAGACCTCAGGGTTTGTTTGGACGTACAGAGCTCAACCTAAAATCTTTAAAAGAAAGATTTAGCAAATGAGTAAGTTACTTGTTGTCGAAAATCTCTCTATTCAATTCGGTGGTTTAAAAGCCGTCGATGCTGTTAACTTTCATATTAATAAATCTGAATTGCTGGGCCTTATTGGACCGAATGGCGCCGGTAAGACCACTGTTTTTAATATCATCTCGGGTTTTTATAAAGCCGATGAGGGCTCGATTAACTTTGAAGAACAAGATATAACCCCCGCTAGTGCATCCGAAGTTAATCATCACGGCCTTGCGCGAACTTTTCAAAATATACGTTTATTTAAAAATCTCACGGTGCTAGAAAACGTACTGGTAGCGGCTCAGCAGCGTAAACACAACGGCAGCCTGATAGATTGGTTTTCTTCGTTATTCAACACCTCCACCCACAAAAATGTTGAAATAAATTTAGAAAATGAATGCCTAGAGCTTCTAAAAATTTTTGAACTTGATAAATTCGCAAAAGAAATGGCTTCATCATTACCTTATGGTGCACAAAGAAAATTAGAAATCGTGCGCGCACTAGCCACCAAGCCCAAACTATTAATGCTTGATGAACCTGCTGCCGGTATGAACCATCAGGAAACCCAAGAACTGAATAAACTTATTCGTTTTATTAAAGATAAATTCAATCTCACCATTTTATTGATTGAGCACGATATGAAACTGGTTATGAACATCTGCGACCGCATTGTGGTTTTAAATCGCGGAAAAAAAATTGCAGACGGCATGCCCGACGATATTAAATCCTCTGCAGAAGTTATTGAAGCCTATCTGGGAAAGCGTAAAACATGACTCAAGTCGAAGTTAAAAATTTACATGTCAGCTACGGTTTAATTAAAGCTGTTAAAGGCATTTCTTTTAGTTTTAAAGCAGGGGAAATCACCTCGCTGATTGGCTCTAATGGCGCCGGTAAGACCACCACCTTAAAAGCCCTCTGCGGTTTGCTGCCGCATTCTGGCGAAATACTCATTAACCAAGAAAATATCTCAGCCCTGAGTGCACCCGAACGTCTGAAAATGAAAATCGCCATGTGCCCGGAAGGCCGCGGTGTGTTTCCAAATTTAACAGTAACTGAAAATTTGATGTTGGGCGCTTACTTAGAAAAATCCTCTGCAAAAATAACTCAATTAATTGATCATCAATTTGAAATGTTCTCAAGGCTTGCTGAGCGCAAAAACCAATTGGCCGGTACGCTTTCAGGCGGCGAACAACAAATGCTCGCCATTGCGCGCGCCTTAATGTCTGAGCCAAAAATGCTTTTATTAGACGAACCTTCATTGGGCTTAGCGCCCATTATTATCGAACAGATTTTTCAAAAATTTATTGATCTAAAAAACTCAGGCCTTGGTATTTTAATTATTGAACAGAATGCCAATTTAGCACTTGAGGTGTCCTCAATGGCTTATGTGTTAGAAACAGGTAATATTACTTTATCTGGAAAAGGTAATGACTTGTTAAATGATAAGCGAGTAATTGAAGCTTATTTGTGCTAGTAAACTATTTCCTCATACCCCAAAACACATCTAAAACTTTAAGTACCCGCGCCGGAGGGTACTTTTCGGCTCGCTGAATAATATAAATCGGATTATCTGCCCGCTTGCTCGATTCAGGATTAAAACTAAAAAGTTCTTTTTTACGAAGGTAAGATTCTACACAGTGTTTTGGAAAAACTCCTAAACCTACACCATGTAGTACCATCGTAACAGCACCGCTCAAACTGTTAATCTCGCCACAAATTGATAAATTATTTAATGCAATATTTTGTGCTTTAGTATAAAAAATATTTTGCCAACTATTGAACAGCACATCCATACCCGGATATTTAATAAAATTTTGTTCTTTAAGATGTCTTAAGTTTTCAATTTTAACAGATTTTTCAGAAGAACCCACGAGCACATATTCTTCACGAACAAATTCTTGATAGATAATATTTTTGTGCTCAATTTTAGTAGTTACAAAACCAAAATCAATTTCGCCTTTAAGCAATAATTCAATAACTCTTACTGAATCACATAACGTCAGCCGCAAATTGATATTAGAAAAACTCTTTCTTTTTTCTAGTAACATTGAAAAGTGCGGAGTCATCAAACAGGAGTCCGGCATGGCATAACGAACGAGGCCTTTAAGATCAAGGCCTTCAGAATTCAGATCGTCTACCAGCTCATCAAGCTGATCTAAATATCTTTCAGCAAAAACCTTTAACTTTATACCGGCGTCGGTGAGCTGCACTTTTCGATTGGCTCTATAGAATAAATTCACACCCAAATCGGCCTCAAGTTTAGCTATATGCTGGCTAATACCTGACTGTGTAAGCGCGGCCCTATCTGCCGCCTTAGTAAAGCTGAGAGCCTCAGATGCGTAATAAAAGGCTTTAAGAGCTATGGGGTCTAACTTTTGAAAATGGCGCATACTCAATACATTATTATAAATGATCTAAATTATCAATAACATTAATTTTACTAATATTAAAAACACAGGCATAACGCATCAACTAGACAATTTCGTCTGAGCTTGATAGAAAACGGTGATTAATATGAAATATTATAAAAAAGTAGCTATGAGAAATTTGATACAAGGAATTTTAGCAATGATATTTTTAGGCGTTACCGTCAACGCACAAACAATAGATAAGGCAGCGTATTTTAGAGTTTGGCAAGGCTTTCAAAAACCTGAACTCACGAGCGAACAGTTTTTAAATGAGCTCCCCTCTTTTATGAAAAATACCGTTGATCTTTATCAAGAGCGCGCCCTTAACAACTATATTGTTGTCATTCCACCAACAAATCGCCCTGCATTTATTCCTGATGAATTGGCTTTGGTTACACTTCACTCAAAAGAAATTTATGAAGCCATACGCGCCACGCCAGAAGGTCAAAAGTATTCGGCTCGCCACTGGGATGTATTTAATAAAAGTAATTCT
>JBBTEQ010000012.1:0-5673 GCA_038042235.1 Bdellovibrionota bacterium
AGTACTTGGCGTCTTCTAAATTTGGGCGTGGGCAGTGTTCTCGTGGCCAACAGGGCATTGGTATTTCGGCCGCAACCACTTGGGCACAAATGACAAACGCCAAGGGTGTACAGGTTCTTTCAAAAACTAAAAGTATGCGTAAAGCAATTTCAGCCCAAGTTGATGTGGATATTAAAACCAACATCGGCGTCTTAAAAAATAAAGACATGGTGGATTGGAAAAATAAAAATCATGGTGTGCGGGTTGAATTTTTTATTGATGGACGTATTCAGCTTAATGGCGATGGGGGCCTCTTAACTTATATTGAAGGAACGGCACTGTTAAATCCTCACGTTACTATGAAGTATAAATTGGCCGACGCAGATTGGGTTACTACTGAAAGAGTTAGTACGCAAACTCCTGAAATTCCTGAAGCCACTTTACCTCATCCTCATACATTTAAATTGGGTGAATTTATTACGCACGCGACGCTTTACGGAAAGATTCCTTTATCTAAGTTTTTAAAAACTGGATTTTCGCGTATTTCCGACCAATCCATTAAAGATTTTATCAAGGCTGGGATGCCTAAAAATTTAGTTGAAAAACCGATCACCTCTTTAAGTGAAGAAGAGTTTAAAAAAGTCTTTCAGGCCATTCAGGCCACGGAACTTATGGCCCCTTCTACTAAATCTGTTTTAACTGTTGGTGAAGAGGCCTTGTCGAAGTCAATTAATCGTCTTGGTAAAGTGGACTTTTTTTCAGTTATGACCAGAAAGCCGACTATTTGTGACTTTAAACCCGTTGTGGTTGAAGTGGCGCTAGCCCGTTTTATTGATCGTGGTGATAACGAGCAACCAGTACAATTACTGAGGTTTGCTAATCGAGTTCCGCTACAGTTTGATAAATCAGGTTGTGCGATCACTTGGGCGATTGAAAGCGTTAACTGGAAATCATATGGTTTAGCGCAACCTAAAGATTCGTTACCACTGGGATCTTATGTGTTTGCAGTATCGGTAGTTTCGCCGTTTATTAAGTTTAAAAATGCTTCTAAAGAAACCATTGATGCTTCTGAAGAATTAGTTGAAGAAATTCGCCGGGCACTTATGCAGGCGGGGCAAAAATTATCTCGTCATATTAAACACGAGATGAAAGAGGCCGATTTAGAAAGAAAGCTTGCCCATATCGAACAGTTCGGACCTATTCTGGTTGAAAAATTAGTACTAATTGCAGGAGCCAGTGATGCGCGCAGAAAAAAAGCCGAAGATGGTCTTAAAAAAATACTGGGTCGTGACTCTAAAGAGGCGGTTAGTGATTTAGAAGAGGCGCAAACCAAGCTTGCAGCCCAAAAGAAAAAAGAAGCGAAGTTAACGGGCGAAGAAGAGGTGATTGAAACTTCTGAATCTGAAGACCAGTTTGAAAAATCTAAGAAAACTGAAAAGAAGCAAAAAAAGTAGGTCATCGATGGCATTATTAAAAGTTAGAGAACTTAATTTAAATATTCCGAAGGAAGCAAAAAATCTGGCAGAAAAAATGCTGAAAGATTTAGAAAACTCCAAGAGGCCCTACTTAGAGGCAGTTAAGACTTCATTAGATAACTCATTTTATAATGCTAAAGTTGGTTATTTAACCCCAGGCGATAAAGTTGTTCGAACCGAGCTTAATGTTTCTTCAGTTCAAAAATTGGCACGTGTCGTGTTCATGCTTGAAATTTTACTGGGTAATTTAGCGATGAGTGCGGTCAATACTAAGCGTGAATTATATTATATGTGTAAGGGTGTTATTAAGGGAAACTCTAGATATAAACCTTTAGACTTCGAAGATCAGGATGAATCAGACAGTATTATTGATTTTATTGGCGATATGCTAGAGGTGTATCGCGAGGAACTTAATTGTTTTGCCAACGATCGCGGTGGTCAAACCTATTCGCAGCAATTAGTTGTTACCGAAACTTTACCGGATGGTGAAAAAGCTGTTGTCGATTTATCAACTTTGGGAACGACGCCGTTTCAACCGCAAAATAAACCGCAGGCTTTAAAGTTGAAAGCTAAAAAGAAAATTGATTTTTGCTTAGTGGTTGAATCACAAGGTACGGCGGGAACGCTACAGACCATGGGTTTTACTAAACGAAATAATTGTATTTTAATGGGCGCCCAAGGCGTGCCGTCAAATGGTGTACGTGGCTGGTGTAAATTAATTGAGAATCAGCTTGATGTGCCAATGTATTTTTTTGGAGATCTCGATGCGTACACGATGCAAAATATTTTTAGAACATTGAAGGCCGGCTCTGCGGCCTCATTAATTCGTAACAGTGATTTTAGTGCTCCTAATGTTCGATTTTTGGGAGTTCTACCAACGGATATTAAAAAATATGATTTACCTCATTATAAAGTAAAAGAATCCGACCCGGCCGAGGGGCGTGCGCTTAAAAAAGCCAAAGATGCGCTTGAGAATGACCCGTTTTTTAAAGATAAAAAGAATAAAGATTTATCTGATATTTTAAGATGGCTGATAAAAGAAAAAATTCGTTGTGAGCAGCAAAGCTTTTTCTCGGTTGATCCGAAAGATCCGATCAAAACTGAAAAAATCATCTTAGAAAAAATAAAAAAAGGCGATTACGTTTAGAAAGTAGTTATAATTTAAAGGGTATGGAATTTTGATGCAAAAGTTAAATGTTGAAACAACTGAATCAAATCATAATGGCTTTACTGGAGTATTTGAAAAACTTTTACGTCGGTTTAAAGTGGCCATGTATATTATTTTAATGATTCCAATCTACATATTGGGATGTTTTATAATAGGTATTTGTCTGGCACCGGGTATTGCATTATTCAGGATGGTTTCTGAAGTGGCGGTATTGCAGCCAATCTGGATTCAAAATATATTATATGGCTTATCAATTGCGGCTGGGTTTTTTATTTATGGTGCGTGCGTGGTATTTGTAGCACCTTTAATTAATCTGCTCATCGGTCGAAGACTTAAGGCCTTTAAGGGCCCATATTATTCGGTTGAGACTTTTAAATGGTTTTTACACAACGGCCTAACTTATTTAGTACGATATTCGTTTTTAGAATTTATCACCCCCTCGCCTTTGGCCATTTTGTTTTATCAGATGATGGGTATGAAGATTGGCAGCGGTGTTCATATTAATTCAACTTGGCTATCAGACCCTTCACTTATTGAAATTGGCGATAAAACTACAATTGGTGGTTCTGCAGCTATTGTCGCCCACTATGCGCAGGGCGGAATGCTGGTTATAGCTCCGGTTAAAATTGGTTCTTCTTGTACCATCGGAATTAAAGCAACAATAATGGGTGGAGTGACTATCGGAGATGGGGCCAAGATTCTTCCTCATACGGTACTTTTACCTAAAACAGTCGTGCCGGCAGGTGAGACTTGGGGCGGCTCTCCAGCTCAAAAAATTGAGCTGAAGCAGTTTTATTCTGGCGCTAAAAAAGTAACTAGTTAGTTTTATCTAGCAGAATGCTAGTTAGTTTTAATATTCAACTGAACTTTGATATTATCCTGTATTAATTTGTCACCTAAAGCCGATACAGCTTTGAATTTTGCTGAGTTGTATACGATATCATACTGAGTGCGATCTTTAATTTCAGTTTCAGCTGTTGCCGCGATACCTTTTTCATCTTGGTTAACAGTCGCTAGCAACATTTCTGTGTGGGTCTTGCCTTTAATTGTTAGATCACCCGTGATTTTATGAGTTGGTTCTCCTGCTTTTGAACCTTTAATAACTTCAACTTTTGTGATTTTAAAAGTTCCTTCGGTGAATTTTTCTACATCAAAGAAATCGGCAGATTTTAAGTGACCTTCAAGCTTTGGAGAGTCTGAAGTTTTTAATGTGGTCATATCTAAAACAAATATACCACCTACAAGTTCAGTGCCCTTCATTTCAATAGTACCAGACTTTAATGTGACAGTTCCGGTGTGGCTTTTTCCAACTCCAAAGCCGGTCCACTTAAGATCTCCGGTTGTGTTCATCTTAGTTAGAGTTGGTTTGGTCATTTTGCTTGGCATCTTGTTATGAGCAAAACTTATAGTTGCGATAAGCGAGACAGTTAAAATCGATGCAATAAAGAGTAGTTTTTTCATAGTGTTTCCTTAGGTTAATGGTTTTAGGTGTATCAAGTTAAGCACAACAATGTAGACATTTCAAAGCGTCCTCAATTTTATCGACGAAAGGCGCAAAATATCTTAGAACTTGCGCAGCATGTCGTTTCGGTTTGCTGTTTTTTAACGGGGGATTTATGAAATCTATAAATATCAAAGTTGCAAGTGTGGTTAAATTTACAAGTTACCTGGTGCTATTGTCAGCATTAGTAATCACAGGCTGTACTCGAGGCTCAAATGATGCCAATCCCAACTTATTAATGGCAAAAAATATAATCAGCACTAGGGCGCAAAATACCACGCACTTTATAGCCATAATAAAGTTGAAAGAACCAGCTTTGTTACAATCTGCACAAAAAAAAGATGGGCGAGTTATTATTGATGAAAAATTATTAAGTGCGATTACTAAAGAACAAGCAGAAGCAATGGAAAAACTTATGGAGCTGTCAAAGGAAGTACAGCTTCTGTTCAGCTACAAAATGGTTTTAAACGCTATTGCAGTTTTAGCTCCGATTTCACTTTCTGAAAAAATTAAGGATCTTGGAATTATTGCTTACACCGAGAGTTCTGGAAATTTTGAAAGACCAAAAACTTTTACATCAAATCATTTGCTGAGTAATTCGGTCGGTGCACCCCCATTTGCAGAGCGCAATTCGGCTAAATTTATCGGTGCGGAAAAATTAAATTTGGCAGGTATCAAGGGACAAGGGATCAAGGTTGGCATTATTGATACGGGTATCGATTACACGCACGCCATGTTTTTAGGTGAGGGAACAGAAGAGGCCTTTGCGGCGATTGATCCTGATGGTGTTACCGCGGCCTTTCCGAATAAAAAAGTTGTGGGTGGAATAGATCTTGTTGGAACTGATTTTAACTCGGCTTCACCTGAATTTAAAAATCATATTCCAAAACCTGATTTGAACCCAATTGACGAAGCCGGGCACGGAACTCATGTGGCGGGAACTGTGGCGGGAATCGGTGATAATGTAAATACCTATAACGGTATGGCTCCAGATGCTGATTTGTACGCGATCAAAGTTTTCGGTGCTGATGGATCAACTAGCGATGCAGTGGTGATTGCGGCCTTGGAATACTCGGCGGATCCAAATGGTGACGGTGCTAATGCAGATCAGCTGGATGTGGTGAATTTATCATTAGGTAGCAGCTATGGTAATCCACATATTTTATATTCTGAAGCGATTAAAAATTTAGTTAACGGTGGAACTGTTGTTGTGGCTTCGGCTGGAAACTCTGGTCACAGGGATTATATCGTTGGTGCGCCAGGTACTTCGGATGCGGCTATTTCGGTTGCGGCCTCTGTTGATAACGGCGATCATTTATGGAAATTCAGTGCTTCTCGATTTAATTTAGGTACTGCGGGGAATTTATTAGTTGAGGCTATCGAAGCTGCAACAACTAAGAAAATTGCTGATGCCGGTGAGATTACAGGTAAAATTGTATTTATCGGAAATGCTGCGACAGATTTATCAGAAGAACAAAAAGCGGCTGTTAAGGGCAACATTGCTCTTATTGATCGCGGTGTCGTTAATTTTAATGATAAAATAAAACGCG
>JBBTEQ010000013.1:0-11653 GCA_038042235.1 Bdellovibrionota bacterium
AGGACTCAATGTTAAACGTCTTGCTTTATTTACAAAACAAAAGTACCCTAATTTTGGGTATTTTGAAGCGAAAACTTCAAAATGATTAAAAATGTTCAATTTGTAAGAGTTGAAGAGGTTAATAAGCATGACTACTAAAAAGAGCAAGGCCATCAGAGCAATTGAAAAAATTCGAGGCTCTGTAATGACTTTTGGAAAAATGATATATGCAATAAGAAAATGTGATGAGATATCGCAGACAGCATTAGCAAAAAAAATGAAAATGTCTAAGGCACATTTGTGTGACATCGAGAAGAGTAGAAGGTATCCTAGTATCGAAAAAGCTATAGAATTTGCCAATGTTATGGGCTACTCTCCTGAGTATTTTGTTGCTAAGTTACTAGAAGAGCAAACCAGTGCGGCGGGATTTAAAGTCAAAATTATTTTAAAAGCAGCTTAGCAGCTGAACTTAGGAAAAGATGTCACAAAAAAATTATAAAACATTAATGCATGAGCCTTTAAGACTCAGCCTTACTCAGCCCCTGCAAAAAGCCTTAGAAAAGCTTGGGGTTATGGTTACGCTTGAAGAAATTTATGCTGCGCTAGTCGAGCCACCCAATGCCGATATGGGGCATTTAGCTTTTGGTTGTTTTATTTTTGCTAAAACTTTAAAAAAATCTCCGGCGCTGGTGGCCACTGAGCTTAAGGCTGCCTTATTGGCTGCGGGAAGTGTTGATGGCGTAATTTCTATTGAGGTCGCTGGCCCTTATCTTAATATTAAATTTAATTCTGAAACATTGGCCTCAAATACCGTGCGGAAAGCTTTATCTTCTGAAATGTTTAAAGTTCAGATGGTGTCCGATGCGCCCAAAACCATGATTGAGTATTCTCAGCCAAACACCCACAAAGAACTGCATGTGGGGCATATGCGGAATTTATGTCTGGGTGATGCGCTTATTCGACTTCTTCGTCGTAGCTTTGGAGCGGATAAGATTATCAGCTCTACATTTCCTGGAGATGTGGGAACTCATGTGGCGAAGTGTTTGTGGTATATAAAAAATCACACAGATCCAGATGTTTTAAAACAAAAAGAAGCGGATCCGCTTCGTGGTGAGTGGCTAGGGCGAATGTATTCGGCGGCCAACCTTAAGCTTGAAGATGAAGAAAAAATTCCAGAATTGTTTGAGAAAAATAAAGCGGCGCTCACTGAAATTTTAAAACAACTCGAAGCTGGAAGCGGCGAATACTTTGAACTTTGGAAAGAAACGCGTGAGTGGTCTATCGAACTCATGAATAAAGTTTATCAATGGGCCGGGGTGGAGTTTGATCGCTGGTATTGGGAATCTGAAGTGGATGCGGAGTCAGTTAAGACAGTAAAAAAATATTTCGCAGAAGGAAAGCTTGTTGAATCTCGCGGCGCCGTGGGACTTGATTTGTCTGCTGATGATTTAGGTTTTTGTTTGTTACTTAAATCGGATGGCACGGGACTTTACGCTACTAAAGATATTGAGTTGGCGCGCCGAAAGTTTGAAGACTTTAAAATCGAAAAATCAATTTATGTTGTTGATTTAAGGCAGGCACTGCATTTTAAACAGGTTTTTAAAACACTTGCACATTTAGGTTTTGAACAGGCGCAAAACTGCTATCATTTACAGTACAATTTTGTTGAGTTGCCGGATGGCGCGATGAGTTCACGTAAAGGTAATATTGTTCCGCTGACGACCTTGGTAGATAAAATGAAGTTGCATGTTAAAACTCAATATCTGTCTCGTTACAAAGACGAGTGGTCTGCTGATGAAGTAGAAACTGTAGCGGACATGGTGGCCAAAGGCGCTATTAAGTATGGCATGATACGTCAGGATACAAATAAAAAAATAGTATTTGATATGGATGAGTGGCTTAAGCTCGATGGCGAATCGGGTCCCTTTGTGCAATACTCATGTGCGCGCATTAACTCACTGCTTAAAAAATTCGGACAAAAAAGCTGGGATTTTAGTTTTGATTTTAAAGGGGAATTACTAACTCACCCATCTGAAGTAAAACTCATGCAGCATTTGATGAATTTTAATGGGACTGTTTTATTCTCAGCAGAAAATTATAAACCTTCTTCCATGTGTACTTATTTATATGAAACTGCAAAAAAGTTTAATGTCTTTTATCATGACTGTTCTGTCGGTAATGCCGAAAGTGAAGAATTAAAGCAGGCGCGCCTAGCGCTGTGTGCGGCCACAGGCTTGGTTCTGAGTCATGGGTTGGCGCTGCTTGGAATTCCTGTTCCTGACAGAATGTAAGGTGTTTTAACCTATGAAGTTTAAGAAAAAATTATTAGAAGGTATTTTACTGCAAAGATATAAGAGGTTTTTTGCCGACGTAGAATACAAGAACGAAAAGTACACTATTCATGTACCAAACACTGGAAGCCTTAAAGGCGTCATCGAAAAAAATCAAAAACATAAATGCTGGTTTTCGCTTCACGGTGATGAAACTAAAAAACTGAAAGGTACGCTAGAGGCCGTGCAAGCCATGAACGGCGCGTGGGTGGGTGTGAACACATCTAACCCTAATAAAATTGTACAAGAGGCAATACTCGCAGGAATTGAAAGCGGAAAAAGTCATTTCAAACATTGGTCCGATTACGAATTTTACAAGTCAGAACATAAAATAAATTCAGAGACAAGGCTGGATGGAGTTTTTTGTAAAAAAGCCGTTGATCTAGAAAATACAAAATCAAAAAAACATTATATCGAAATTAAGAACACCACCTTAATTGGCGAAGTTAATGGGCGTAAGGTCGCGATGTTTCCGGATGCCGTAACCGAACGCGGGCAAAAACATATCCGCGAAATGATAAAATTGATTGAGCAAGGACATAAGGCTGAATTGATTTTTACTATTCAACGAGATGACGTTATGGCATTTACAGCAGCTCAAGAAATTGATCCTGAGTATGCTGAGTTATTAAAGCAGGCTAAAAAAAAAGGTCTGATCATAAGCCCCGTTTTAGTGGCTATAGATCAGACCCAAGTTTACCTGACAAAAAAGCTGCTCGAGTTTATTGATAAGTAACGGGCCTAGGTTTTTGCTTCGGCTATTTTCAATTTATTGAAAGCTCGAACAATCATAAATACCGCAAAAGCAATAATCGTGAAGGTGATAAGCGTGGTTACAAAAATACCAATATTAACGGTTACTGCACCAGCTTTTTGGGCTTCAGCAAGAGTCGCGTAGGGACCAACCTGGCTAACACCATCTTTAAGTGTGAGGAAAAGATTTTTAAAATCAATACCACCAATTAAAAGACCAATCGGCGGCATAATGACATCCTGAACCATTGAGTTTACAATTTTTCCGAACTCAGCGCCAATAATTAGACCTACAGCCAAATCAAGAACATTTCCTTTTACCGCAAAATCTTTAAATTCTTTTAGCATGTTCATTTATATTTCTCACTATCCTTAATAATGTTTCGTATCTAGTGCTATTGTGAATGTGTTGGACTCTAGCGGAATATTTTAAATTCTACGCGGCGGTTATTATCGCGTCCCTCTTTGGTGTCGTTAGTATCAACCGGGTTTGCTTCACCTTTATAGTCTACCTTAACATTGTGACTTTGTAGATTGTAAGTTTTGATCATGAAGCTCATCACTCTTGAGGCGCGACGTTTTGATAAATCCACATTATAACTATCGGTACCAATATTATCAGTATGTCCTTCAATAATGAGTTGAGTATAAGGTTTCTTTTTAAGATGAGTATTGATTTTATCAAGTTCACCATAGGATCTTTTTTGTAGAATGTCTTCGTCAAAATCAAACAACACACTGACGCCTAATCTGAAAAGCTGGTACCCTTTTTTCTTATTCCAGTTGATAATTGTAGGAGCACTAAAGGGCTGCCATAGACCGGCATTGTTTTTAGCAACGGCACATAAAGTAATAGCGCCGTCAGGTATCGGACCAATACCTGTAACAATCGGTAAGTTTCCGCTGATCTCATTACTGTAACCTGTTTCTTTTTTACAATTGGTTTCTATAGTTTCACCGATTTTCCAACGATAGGCTGCAAACTCAAGCGGATTTGTGGATGTCACCGGCATAGTTAAGTCGATTTTATCAGAGGTATTGGTTGGATGATTCTGTATAACGGCCACAGGAGATTTGCTTTTTGTCCAATTAACAATAGTGGGGCTTTCAAAGCTTTGCCACTCGTCAGATTTATTTTTGGCTACAGCACATAAGGTTACGCCACCATCGGGAATAGTTTCGATGTTTTGGATTATCGGTAATTCTCCTGCAGTTTCCGCACTGTAGTTAATCTGATTATAGCAATTTATTTTAACAGTGGGGCCCATTTTCCATTTATAAGCTGAGTAATCATCAGGATTTAAAGCTGATACTGACATATTCAGTTTGGTTACCTCGCTTACGCCTGTTGGGTGGTTATTTATAACGGCTGTAGGCATTGCAGCGGGGGCCTCTTTTTCTTGAGATGAGTCCTTACACTCTGAACCCATTTGGTAAGTTAAACCTGCATAAAAACGAACATCAGGAGTTGATTGAGCATCATTTAATTTTGTGCCAGCACCTACATGAATAATTGTATCTTTCGACCAGTGGTTACGTAAACCAAGGTCTACTTCAAGGGCGCGCTGAGCCGTCTTAATTGAATCACTGCCATTTCCGCCCGGTTGGCTTCCTTTGAGTTCGGCTAGTAAATCGCTGTTTAAGCTTTGAAAGTTTCGTGCGATGGCCAGTGAGTAGATAAAGCTGTCAGTAAATGGAACAAAGGGCACCAGAAGGCCCGTGGTATTATCAAAAAGCTGGCTCCCGGGATTTCTTTTTTTGTACCCCACATTTGCGGCCATTTTTACATCACTCAGAACTGTTGTATCAGCAGCTAACTCAATATTAAATGTTGGGCCACCGCCACTACCGGCAAATGGATTATTTTTAATTAAATTAAAATTAGCAGATCCAATAACCGCAAGTCCATGATCGTCATCGCCATAGAATCTGATTTTTGTCATGGGCCTAACTTCTGTTAGCCCAAATTCATTAAAATAACTGACTCCGTAGGGGTCGTTGTTTCGAGCATTTACTATAAAGGGAAGGGCTACTCCGATATCCCAGTTGTCATTAATACCATATGCTCCATAGACATCAGCCCCTATAAGATAGTCATCAGCTCTTACGCCTCTTAAATCCAAATTTGTTTGGTGGTATTTGTCTGAGTAAGTAAGGGTATTCTTAGCATAGTTAAAAAACACGCCCAAATTGTATCTGCAGGCTTTAACAGGTTCAGAAGAGTGAACTGTGGTGAAGTCGGTTCCCGACAAACTGGGATTGAAGTTTTGATATTCTGTTCCGATGACGTTTGCAGCCGAAATTGAACTAAACATGTTGAGCAACAAGAGGGGAACTATGTATTTTTTCATAGCGCGCACATTTGCAGATTTTAGATAAATTATCAATTAATATTCCAATAAAACTCGAGCCGCTACGGGTTTTTTTAACATTTTTTCATGGTAAAAAAATGAGATGGAGATTTTATTTTTTAGCGACTATATTGCCTTTTTACATAAGTAAGATGAATAAAAAGTATTCATAAGGATTTTTTATGAAGTTGAAAAATTTGAGCCTCTTGCCTTTGACAATATTGGCCTTGGCGCTTACCTGTGGGTGCGCCAAAGTTGATTATGACGGTCGTCCTCGAGGCGTTCCACAAATTAATCAGCAAGGACAGCCTGTCGTGCCAGCTGCGCCTCAGCAACAAAGACAACCAGATGTTTCAGCCATGCCAATAATCCCTCCAGCAAGTACTCAAGCCAATTTGCCGGTTATTAGTTTTGTGCAGAGTGAAGTTTCGATGGATAGTAAACTGGAAGCTCAACTTGAGTTGCAATTGAGCGTAGCTTCAAAACTTCCTGTAACGGTCGTAGTTAAATTGGTTGATGGATCTGCAAGACATTATCGAGATTTTGCCGGCTTTAAAGTTCGCTCTTCTGAAACGAGCTTTACTGTGGTGCTAGCTCCGGGTAAAACCCACGTGGCTTTGCCGGTTATCGGCGGACGCCATACAAGATTTTGCGACTCAAGTTTTTTTGCTGTTATAAACCAAAGACGATTGCAGAATGCTAAAGTATTAAATGGTTCAGATTCTGCAATAATCGATGTTCCGTGTACGTTAAGCGAAGACTAAGCTTCAACGCTTGAGGCGGTTTTCGTAGTGCTTTGACGGTGCTTTTTCAAAAATCAGTACATTTATGCTCAAAGTTGGAGGCAGAAATCCTCAAGAAGAGAAAGCATTTTTTGTCTGTTGAATGGCTTTTCTATAATTCCGTATGCGCCCATGCCGACGGCTTCGGATTCGCTCAAATCGGCAAAGCCTGTTGCGAGAAGCACGATAGGTATTTTTGGATTGTAGGCTCTTATTTGTTTTAGAAGATCAACACCGTCGCCATTAGGCATTCGCACATCAGTCACCACAATATCAATAGGATTCTTTTTAACGATTTCAATCGCGTCCGTGCCGTTAGCGGCTTCAAAAATATTACAACCTCGGCGTTTGAGATCAAAAATGAGGGCTTTTCTTATTTCGATTTCATCGTCTACAACCAAGACATTTTTATTGTTCAGTGGAGAAATCTTCATTAAGTTGCCTCCTGTAAAGTGCTTTTAAGTTTGGCTTGAGTTTTTGGAATGACCACAGTGAACTTTGTATTTGGGCAGTTGTTATCGATATAAATTTTTCCCTGATGGGACATGATAATGCCATTCGAAATGCTGAGGCCCAAGCCTGTTCCTTTGCCAATCTCTTTGGTGGTGAAGAACGGTTGCATTATTTTTTCTTGAATATCTTTGGGAATTCCGTGTCCACTGTCAGTAACACTTATGTCAACAAATTGCCCGCTTTCTGAGAATTCTAATCGTATCCATTTTTCTTTAAGACCCTCAACGGCATCAAATGCATTGTTGAGTAAGTTGAGTAGAACCTGTGACATCTCAACAGTTCTGCATTCAATTTGTGTCGTGGCATAGATTTCGTTTTTGACAATGTCTAATTGAACCCCGTGATTACTGAAGCGCTCACTACAAAAACTTATCGTTTCTTCCGTCAGTTTTGAGATCGAAATAGTTTGTGTTTCAGCTAACTTTCCCTCGCGGGCAAAGAAGCGCAGCCCACCGACGATTGCAGCTATCCTTGTCACAGTACTTTTAATAACACTAATTGCTTCTACAAAGTCAATAGCGTCAAAGTCTCCGTCGTTGACACACTCTTCCATTTGTTCGACACGCATTCCGATAATTGCTAATGGCGTATTAATTTCGTGAGCCACACCACCTGCCATTTCACCCAGCGCCGACATTTTAGAGGTGTTGACGAGTAGGGCAGTCTGCTCTTTAACTCTGTTGTCTAAGTGTTCGTTGATAAGGCTAAGCTCGGTGTTCCACTTGCGTACTTTTAATAACACCATAATCCAGCCGAAAAAAGAAACTGCAAGAAAAGCAATTAAAGAGGACCTAAGCACACTGACATTTTCTCTATGTATTTTAAGCTCGTGATTGAGAGTTTTTTTTGTATTCTCATAAAAATTCAAAGTGCCGGTTGCATAAATTTTCTTTTGCTGTTCATATTCCGAGCTAAATAAAACCTGCGAAGCATCAGCTTGTCTATTTTGTTGGACCAACAAGAAAGCTTGGTTTTCCATTTCAACAAGCTTCTTGTTTGCTTCATTAGTTTCATCGGCAGCTTTAACCTCTTTTGGTTGAAGAGAAATAAGTTTTTTAATTGTGTCGTCAAGGGATGGCTCGAATTGTCGGTATCTATTTTCCCACTTAGCGTCTCCAGTGGCGGCCGCCATTCGAGCAGACATCGTTAATACTTCATCGAAGTGGGTGATTTTACCCTGGAGTTCACTGACCTCCTGATTTCGAATTTGCAGTGCTGTTAGTTTATCGAATGATTTGAAAGTAAACCATCCAAGGCCACCTGTAACTATCGTCGCCAAGACAACGCCACTAAGTAATAAATTAATTGGAAGTTGTTTTTTTGTAGAGTTTAAATTATTCATGTTTTAATAAGCTCAACTTCTTTCTAGATACATTTAACGCGAACTCATTGAGTATAAAAAAAGAGCTACATTTTTTTGCAGCTCTTTTCAGTTTAATGATAGGCTGTGATAAGAGACTACTTCATCAAGCTTAGGTGCTGATCAATGATTTGCTTAAACTCTGCGAATGGATAAGCGCCACGCAAAGAAACGCCGTTAATGACAAAACCTGGAGTGCCGCTCATATTGAATTTTTTGGCTTCTTCCATATCAGCAGCAATTCTTTTTGCAATGCCTTCGTTGTTTAAGTCGGTTGTTAATTTTTTCATGTCGACACCGAGTTTTTTAGCGGTTTCAGTAAATAACTTTTCGCCTTTATCTTTCATAGAGCCTTGATTTTCAAATATTACATCATGAAATTTTTGAGCTTTCTCATGACTTTGCATTGCAATCGCCTCGAAGTATTTTGCAGCAGGCATTGCCAAGGGGTGGAAATCAAGTGGTAAGTGTTTGAAAACTACGCGAACTTTATCGCCATATTCTTTTTCAACTTGTTTCATAGTTTGGTAACCGCGAGTGCAATATGGGCACTGAAAGTCAGAGTATTCAAATATAGTAACTGGGGCGTCTTTTTTGCCGAAAATAACTCGACCTTCTTGCAATTCAGGTTTTAATGGGTTTTTAAATTCTTCATCGCGAGATTTTTTTTCTTCACCTTGTGCCTTTTCACCGGCTACGCGCTGGGCATCCTGTGCGGCTTTATTTACGACTTCAATAAATTTGGCTGGGTCTTTTTCAATAGCTGCAAAAACGATCGAAGGATCTTTTTCGATGGCTAGTTTGAGCTGTGCGGCTGTTGGTGCACATGATGTAAGTGTCGAAGCTGCAAATGTAAGGGCAATGGCAGAAGTTATAACTGACAAAATTCGTGTAGTTTTCAAGAAGGCCTCCGTGTGGGTTTATTTATTTTGCTTCAATAGTCTGGCATAGGCTGGTTTAAAACGAAATTCTTTTTTATTTAGCTGGGTGTCAAAAAATAACACCCTAGGCCGAGGTCTGGTTTTTAACATTTTTTGAGGCTTTGTATTTAGATTTTGTCTCAATCTGACTCAAGTTTTTTAAGTTTTCCTCCGAATAGTTAATTAGAAAAGCCATGAATGGCAATTAATCAACCAGGAGGTTCAACATGTTTATACAAGGAAATTTACAGGTCGTATTTGACGCCCTATATAGCGTCGGAGCTATTGATCCCGTGCTAGGTATGGACTGGGAAAAAATAAATTCTGAAATGAGTGATTTTCCACATTTGGTAAACAAAGTTTGCTCCCGAATTAATGCCTGTGCTGGAGATCATAAATTATTAGTTGAAACATTAAAAACTTTTGAACCAAGGCTATTAAATTTTGTTGCACTGGAGGTGGCGCGTGAATTCTGCGAATATCAAGACCGTAAGGAGCTTCACTAAGATGAATTTAATAAATTATACAAAGTATTTTATCAAAGGATTTTTATTTTCATTTTTCTTCTTTGTGCAGGTTAAAGTTCATGCTGAATCTGCCGCCGAGATTACGCTACCTAAAACTGTAGCAAAAATTGTGGCGCCGACTTCGGCGATTATTACTAAACCTAGTGGAATGAACGACAAGCAAAAAGACGAGGAGGTTTTAAAGGCCATTCGTAAAGCGGTACAGCCTGTTGAGCCAACTAAAGAAATCGTGATTTTAAATACTGAAACCGGTTTTATCCCTGATAAAGTCAGAGTTAAAAAAGGTGAGGCCTATAAGGTTCACGTTGTGAATTTAAATGAGAAAGAAAAAAATGTAAGTTTCTTAATGGATTCTTTTTCACAATCGCACAACACAGTATTTGGTCTTAAACGATCATTTAATATCGAGCCACAGGTTGAAGGTGTTTATTCATATCAATGTCCAGAAACTGGTATTCAAGGGCAGTTGATTGTGATTAAAGAGTCCAATTCAAAGCGAAAAATTGCCTCGGATGATGAATAAAAAATTTCTTTTGGTGAGTTAGCGGGAACTGGGGATATATGTCTGAAGAAAATTCAAATTTTAAAGAAGTTATTGAACGGGCCCTTGGACCCGTTCAAGAATTTTTGAAAGATCCCGGTGTTTCTGAAGTTTTGATAAATGGTCCGAACCAAATTTTTGTTGAACGTAACGGAAAGCTTCATTTAACCAATGCAAAGTTTCCGGATGAGGACAATCTACAAGCAGCTATTAACTCAATAGCACAGTCCGTTGGTCGACGTATTAATAAAGACGAACCAAGATTAGATGCGCGCTTACCCATGATTCAAGGCTCTCCGGCTAGTGGTTCGCGTATTGCTGCGGTTCTGCCGCCGATTTCGCGCCAAGGAACTGTTATCAGTATTCGTAAATTTACCGCTAGCAAAATATCTCCTGCGGATTATATTAAGTGGGGGACCATTTCCGCAGACGCCTGGATGTTCATTGATCTGTGTATGTTTTTAGGAAAAAACCTAATCGTCAGTGGCGGTACAGGTTCCGGTAAAACAACTTTGCTCAGTTTGCTTTGTTCACGTATCCCTAAAGGGCAAAGAATTTTAGTTATTGAAGATTCTTCTGAATTACAAATTGATTACGAGCATGTGGTAAGATTTGAAACCCGACAAGCTGATATTATGGGTAAAGGTGAAGTCACTATTAAAGATTTGTTAAAAAGTGCGCTGCGATTAAGACCAGATCGTATTATTGTAGGTGAGGTGCGCTCAAGTGAGGCTTTAGAATTAATAAGCGCGATGAATACAGGTCACAAGGGAAGCATGGGTACCGTGCATGCTAATACGCCAGAAGATGCAATTGTTAGATTAGAGGCCTTGGCCGCTGGTGGTGATGCTAAAATTAGTGAAAAAGCTCTGACCTCTCAAGTGGGTTCTGCGATAGAAATTATTGTGCAGATTTCCAGGTATTCAGATGGTTCCAGGAAAATCGGAACCATTTCTGAAGTGCGCGGCGTAGACGAAAAAAATAAGTATATTGTGGTGCCGATTTTTGATATTGAAAAATTAACCAGAAGACCAGATGGTACGCTTGAGGGTGGCATTCAGCCTACGGGAAATATACCGTCTTTTTATCAGGAAATTATTGATAATAAAATTAACTTTCCAAAAACTAAATTTCAAAAAATCAAAGTAGCCTGATTTAAGGCTCAATTTGAGCCCTATCATAACATTTGAGTCTAAAAAATGAGCAACTTCATTCTAAAACAGCAGAATTCTTTTCGTTGGCCTTGCTTAGCTTAATTCTGTCGAATAAGTTAGGCTCGTGCATTTTAGCTGTAAAATAACCCATGCTATTTTAACTCACCTGGAATCTGAAAAAGTCGATTTGTCGGCCTACTTTTCTGAAACTGAAATTCCGTGGGAGTTATTGCGTGATTCATCTTATTGGATGCGTGCACCTGATATGGAAGCTTTTTTGGAACGCTTAGCTTTGCGAAGTGAAACCTTGGTAGCCGCTGGTCACAAAACCCCCAAAACTCGTGTTTGGGGAGTGCTCGATAGTGTGCTACGAATGATGCCACAGCCTCAAGAGATTTTTCATCAGCCTGAAAAATTTTTAAGTTATTTTATTTCTCCTGAGC
>JBBTEQ010000014.1:0-26809 GCA_038042235.1 Bdellovibrionota bacterium
GCAACAGGTATAAAAAGCCCGTGGATCAAGTTTTCAGAATCAACTACCGAAGCTCAGAGTGTGGTTGTTAGCGGTAAGGGTTTTGGTCACGGTGCGGGCATGAATCAGTGGGGCGCTAAAGTGATGATTGATAAGCTGCAAAAAAAATACGATGACGTTTTGAAGTTTTATTACACTGATATTAAAATAACGAATTAGTTGCATCTGTGCGAATTAGGCTTAGGATTTAATCATGAATCAAATTCAGAATCAGTGGCGCAAGTGCAGTAGCTGCAAAAAAGAAATAAATCTAAATACAAAATACTATGAGTGTAACGTATCAACCTGCACGGGACTCAGAACAGGTTATGTTTTTTGTTCGGTGAGCTGCTGGGAAGTGCATTTACCTGGTGCCAAACACCGCAATGCGGGGGCAATTGAAAAAAGATCTCCAACTACTTTTAGCCCAGAGGAATCTGCTGCACCCAAGAGAATAATTATTTCTTCAGGTGTGCCTTCAGCTCCCGCTGCACAAAAAAAATCACCTATGAGTAGTGAGGTTTTGGTGGTGGTCTCTAAGATGAAACAATATATACGTGACATTGGCGAGATGAACACTTCTGAAGATGTGAATCAATTGATCTCTGATATGATAAGGTCTGAGTGTGAGAAAGCTATTTTGAATGCTCGGGCTGATGGACGAAAAACAGTTATGGCCAGAGATTTTGACCGGAGATCATAAATATAAGCTCAAGACACGCTTGCGCAGCGCATTAATTTCATGATATTTTTTGCTTAAATTTTATTTTTTTTCATAAGAAATGCTTATATAAGCTCTAATTCTTAATTATTTATGATGGCCATTGTTTGTTATTTTTGAGCTGAGTGCCATTTTGGAACCCCCTTCGCATTACAGAAGATTTCACTTTTCAAGTTCCGCCTAACATCTTGAAATTTCATCGAAAAATAATTTTGATTTAAGTTCCATTTTGGGTTTGAATCCTTGCGTTAGATATTTTTCTGAAGAGATTAATCTAAAGAAAAATTAAAAACCTAAGGAAAAGAGGGAATTATGAAATTAGCATCTTTAATAGCTTCATTGATCTTGCTTGTTAGTTTTGCTCAAGCAAAAGATCGGTTTCTTGTTCAATTTAAAAGTGAGCAAGGTTTTAAAGCTATGGAGTCTTATTTTAATAATACTGAGTCAACAGATTCAGTCATGCAGAAACCCTTAGAAAATGTGCATGCAATTGTTTTAAATAATGCGAATTCAAATTTAGTGGATCGTTTAAAAAACCATCCGGAAGTTGATTTTGTTGAGGCTGAATATTTCATTCCTTCTCCTAAACCAGTGAATGGTTTTAAAATTTCTCAAGTTAGTATTCAAAAATTTGAGATAGCTCGCCGTAATAAAAAACCTAGACAGCTCAACATGGGCGATTTAGGAAGCGTTCCTGAATTTAGAGAAGGTCCTGCAACTCCGTGGGGTATTTTAGCTGTTAATGCTGGAGCGGCTTGGTCTTTATCTGAGGCTGGTACAAAGGCAAGAGTTTTGGTTTTAGATACAGGCATTGATGCTGAACATCCGTCGATTGCAGCGAATTTTGAAAAAGGTAAAAACTTTACCGCAGGCGATGATGGGACTGTTGTTGATTCAGATTACCAGGACCGAGAAGGCCATGGTACGCACTGCTCGGGAACGATTCTTGGCGTTTATGATCAGAAAGATGGTTTCACTGGCGTAGCACCAAAAGCTAAATTATTAATGGGCCGGGTTTGTGGTGCACAGGGTTGCAGTAGTATTGCAATTGTTGAAGGTATCGATTGGGGCATTAAAGAAAAAGTTGATGTGATCAGTATGTCACTGGGTGGACCAACGGGTGGCAGTGGTTCAAAACAGGCCGTTGCTAGAGCAGATAAAGCTGGAATCGTTGTTGTTGCGGCTTCCGGTAATGGCGCCTCTGTTCCTAATTATTCTCATGACAGAAATGATCCTAAATGTGGACTAGACGGACCCAATGCTTGTGGAATTAGTTTTCCGGCCGCATATCCAACAGTTGTAGCCGTGGGTGCGCTTAATTCTTCACTAGAAAAAACTGACTTCTCTCAATGGGGACCAGAGCTTGATGTTACGGCGCCTGGAGCGGCTGTGGTTTCATCAATTCCTCGTGGTACTGGAAGAGAAAGTAAAGTTACATTAACATTTGGTGCTACAGTTATGCGTGTAAAAAGTTCGGCCTTCGGTGGTACTGAATTATTTCAAACTCCGGTTATAAATAATTTAGTTTTGGTGCCGGGTTTTGGTAAGCCTGAGGATTTCGCTGGGCTCAATATCGCAGGTAAATTTGCACTCATCAGTCGTGGTGAAATTAAGTTCGTAGAAAAAGTTCAAAACGCTCTTCAAGTTAAGGTTGCAGGAGTTGTTATTTACAACAATAAGCCAGGCTTGATGCAGGGTTCATTATCAGAAGATGGTACGTTACTAAAAATACCGGTTGTTATGATTCAGCAAACGGATGCTGCGGTCGTTGTTGCTGAGCTTACCAAAGGTACTGCCGTGTCAGCGCAGATTTCGACGTCGCCATCTAATTATGCCGCATTAGACGGTACATCGATGGCAACACCTCATGTTGCTGGTGTAGTGGCATTAATTATATCTGCAAATAAAATAGTAACTCCGAATAAGGTATTAAGTCCTGCGCAAGTTCGAGCGATTTTAACATCTACTGCAAAACCGCTAGCACCTAATGATACCAATCAGTATGGCGCTGGAATAGTACAAGCAGATCTGGCAGTAAGAAGAGCTGTCGGTCAGTAATTATAGTTTATCAAATATTTCTTTAAATTGATTTTTCCAAACTGTGAAATAGTTTAAATCGGCGGATTCTTTGTTAGTAACAACAGTTTCGCTGATCATGTCATGTAAAGTTTGTCGTTTAGTTGTGAAGAGTTGCATGAAGTAGCCGATCATCAATATAAATATTGAAAGGTATCTTGCAAAGTAGCGGACCACTGCAGCTTTAAAAGTGATTCGTTCTCCGGCTTCTGTTAATACTGCAATTCCAAGTAAGGCTTTTCCCGGTGTTGCCGACATGACAGAGCACTCAAAAAACGGATAGTAAAGAAATCCCAGAACAAGATGAAGTCCATAGCCTGCACCCATGCCAAAGCTTCCACCTAGCACAAGTCCGGGAATACTTAAAATAAGTCCATCAATCATGTAGGCCAAAAAACGTCTCCAAAAACCTGAATAATTCATATTATTGTCTCCTTAAAATGAAGTTGATAAATAAAAACTATAATCCTGTGCATCTATTTTAGTGAAATAGGTCTCTGTCTTTGTACCATTAGTGTAGGCGGTGCCTTCAATGCTGTTGTACTGGTTTAAATTGTATTGCAGACCTAAACTCATAAATGAAAAAAGTTTATACTGTAAGCCTGCGTGCATAGAGGGTCCGTTGAGTTTAAAACCCGCTAAGCCGGGGCTGCCTTGTAAAACAAACTCATTTAGAAAGGCTCCGCCTAGATACATTTTAACAAGCCCAAGGCCATTTACTCCCAGCTGTACGGATGCCATCTTATGACTGAATTTGTTGCTTTCAGTTTGTGTAGAAACAGAGGCGTTACCACTACTTACTTCGCCGGCAAGATTGATATCAACTCCAAGCATGCTTTGATAGCCAAGTTTTAATCCTACACTGGGTTGGGAGGCTCTGATGTCAGTTTTAGCGTTAGTTAAGCTGGTTAACTTTATGAATTCGGTTTTATAGCCTATAAATGGTTCTGCAAAAAAGCCTGCAAAAGCAAAACTTGTGGTGAGAGTAAAAAGAGTTGCTATAAAAGTGTTCACTTGGCCTCGAGCTTATTAGCCTCAATTAACTGGATTTAAAAACGCTATAGTGGCATAAAATGCACGCCGCGTCAAGTGCGAGCTTATCTGATTTTCTCAGCTTGAATAAGTACGAAAAAAAGTGTTCTCTCCATGAGACAGCAAATGATCCCAATTATAAGCGAGTGATATGGTCTCGCGTTTCTACCGGGCGCCGTAAATGCCCGACTAAATGGAGTGATATATGATGACGATAAAGTCGATCTTGCGTTTTGTTTTTGTCCAAGCATTTCTCTCAACCCTAATCCTATCGAATTTTGCACTAGCTGCTGATAAGTTCCCGATGGGACCAAATGAAAACGTTACGCCCGGAGCTTTGTGTGAATCCTCTCCGGTTAAACGCTACCCTGAGAACATCGTTTATTGTGAAAGAAATGTTGATACAACTTTAAAAAAACAGATTATCTCTATGTATGATGAAAAATTTGGTTATAGCATTCGCCAGATGAACCGCGGTGATTTTAAAATTGATCATTTTATTCCACTCAGCATCGGCGGAAGCAATTCAATTGAAAATTTATGGCCACAACATAAAAGTGTCTACACGGTTACCGACGAATTAGAAGCTTTGTTATTTGCAAAAATTTCTGAAGGCCGAATTAAGCAGGCGGAAGCCATTCGCGTTATTCGTGAAGCTAAAAATAATTTACCTAGAGTTCCAGAATTACAACACTATGTTAGCGGACTATAAGCCTTTGTAGGCTTATAGTAGGTTTATTAACTCTTCAGCTCAGCCCAATCTTTTGATTAAGTGGTAACCGAATCTGGTTCTCACCGGAGTTTTTGTTACCTCATTAATTTTTAAATTTAAAACAGCTTCTTCAAATTCTGTATCAGCCTGACCGACTTTGAGTTCGCCTAAGTTTCCACTGTTGGCTGCGGACGTGCAGTTTGAAAATCTTTTAGCAAGATCCTCGAAATTTGAACCTGATTTTAATTTTAATAACAGGTCCTCAGCTTCATATTTTGCTCTTACCAGAATGTGCGAGGCTTTATATGTCATATGATGTCATAAGGTGCCAGCCACCTTAAGCTGCGGAGCTTCTTGAAGACATCTATCATATTCGCTAACTAATTTTTTAACGATCTGCTCGCAGGTCAAAATCTCATCGATTAAGCCGACAGATTGTCCAGCACTCCAGACAGATTTCCGAGAGGGCCCAGTAGCTGCAACTTCAAGTGTTTTTGAACCAAAATAATGAAGAAAAGCGACAATATATTTTTTTGTTAGTTTTTGATCTTTGAGCAATCGTAAGTAGAGCGGGAGTTTTAATCCAAGTTTTTCGACATAGGGCGTATTAATTACTGCCAAAGGGGTGCCGGATATTCGAGTGGTCATGACAATATCTTCTGGCGTGGAGTTAACAATTGCCTCCTTGTAGGCGAGTTCAATTTGAGCTTCTTTGCTGGCAATAAAACGTGTTCCGACACTAACCGCTGAAGCCCCAAGAGTTAACATTGCGGCCATAGTTGCGCCATCAGCAATTCCGCCCGCTGCAATAACAGGAATCTGTAATTCGCTACGCAGCCAAGGAATGAGAACAAGCGGAGAAATAGGTCCGCAGTGTCCGCCCGCACCCGATGAAACCGCAATCACGCCATCAGCGCCCATATCTTGAACTTTTTTTGCCTGCTCCAAATTAATAACATCACAAATAACTTTGGCTCCTTGTTTATGCGCTTCGGTAATAACCTCTTTAGGGGAACCGAGTGAGGTAATAAATAATTCTACGCCCAGATCCAAGGCGGTTTTAAGATCATTTTGAGCACGAGTATTACTTTTATTTACAATAATGTTTACGCCAATTGGTTTTTTTGTGCGCGATTTGATTTCTTTAAGGGCATCAGCAAATTTACTTTCGGGTCGGTAATTTAAAGAGGGCAGCGTTCCGATTCCGCCGGCCTCACTCACCGCAACCACCATGTCCGCGTTGGACACTAAAAACATCGGCGCGCCGATAATGGGGTACTGAATGTTCATCATTTTAGTAAAAGCAGTTTCTATTTTCATAGAGTTGATTTAAGCTTGAAAACAACTATGAGTAAACTTAATAATTCTATTCAAAATTTCAAACAAAGCTTATTTTTGTCTTTGTATGCATGGTCTAAAATTCCCTTGATTGGTTTTTGCATGCCAAGGGTTGTTGAAATGAGCAATCAGAAAACTGTGCTTAAAGTTGCGCTGAATTACAGAACAAAAAATCATTTGGGTGCGATGTATTTTGGTGCGCTCGCAATTGGTTCAGAGCTTTGTATTGCCATGCTGGCTGTTCAAAAAATAAGAGAGTCTGGTTTAAAAATAGATTTTTTGTTTAAAGATTATAAGGCCGAATTTTTAAAGCGTGCTGAGGGTGATGTTCACTTTATCTGCGAGCAGGTTCAGGTTGTTATTGATCAAATAAATGAGGCTAAAATTTCAACAGAAAGAATTAACCGCACAATGACAGCCTATGCCATAGTGCCATCCATAAGCAAAACCGATAAGGTCGCAACATTCGAGCTGACTTTATCTGTTAAAAATCGACAAAAAATCTACTAAGAGTCCTGACAGCTCTTGAATTTCTGGTTATATCGGCGTTAGACTTGAGCTTCTAAAAATGAGGTTTCTATGTCTAAGCGTGATGCATTTGGTGATGAAGTAAGTGACAAATTAAACAAAAGTGCTGCAACTGACTTTGCTTCAATGTTTGAGCAGTCTTTAGGTGGCATTGGAAAAAAATTATCAACTGGTGATTCATTCACCGGCGAAATTCTTTCTATCAGTAAAGAGGAATCATTTATTTCAACCTCAACTCCTGTTGATGCGATGATTTTAACTGTTGAACTCTTAGATGAAAATAAAACTTTAAAATATAAAGTCGGAGATTCAATTGAAGTAGTGGTGGTTAAAACCAAGGGTGGCGAAATTAGAGTTGCACGAAAGGGCTCCAAAAAATCTAATAATGATTTAGATTCCTTAGAAGATGCATTTGATATGGAACTTCCTGTTGAAGGTCGGGTTACAGAAATTTGTAATGGTGGGTTTCGTGTCAGTGTAAATAATAAAATGGCGTTCTGTCCGGTTAGCCAGATGGATTTTAAAGTTGTAGATCAGCAGTCCTATATTGATAAAAAATTTGATTTTATTATTACTAAGTTAGAACCACGTAATCTTGTGGTTTCAAGAAGACGATTATTGGATCAACAAAAAGTTGAAAGTGAAGGTCAGTTTTTAGATGTTGCGAAATCTGGTGATATTTACACAGGAAGAGTATCTAGAATTGAAAAATTCGGAGCGTTTGTAACTCTTGAAAACGGCGTTGAGGGTTTGGTGCATATTTCTGAAATTGGTTGGTCAAGATTGGCAGATCCAAGTGAGGTTTTACACGTGGGCCAAGTGGTTACTGTAAAGCTTTTGAAATCGGAAGAGATCGATGGTCGTTTAAAAATTTCGCTTTCGATTAAGCAGGCAGGCGGAGATGGTGATCCTTGGTTGATGGTGCCGCAGAATTTCCCGATCAACTCTCTGCATAAGGGAGTAGTTGAAAAAAAAGAAGCCTATGGGTTATTTGTCAATATCGCACCTGGAGTAACGGGACTATTGCCAAAATCCAAATGGAGAGATTCTGTTGACCACCAAATGTACGAAAGCAGAAAAAAAGGTGATGTGATTCAGGTTCAGATTGATGAAATATTATTTGACCAAAAAAGAATCTCATTAGGCGTGCCAACAGAAGCTGAGGATCAAAGCTGGAAGTCGGTAAGCTCTAAATCTGGCTTTACCAATTCAAGTTTAGGTGGACTCGCTGATTTAATGAATAAAAAGAAATAGGATGTAAAATGCATAAGCCTATCAAAAGTATATCGAGTGCGGTTTTATTTTTTTTAATGAGTTGCAGCGCTATGGCCCAGTACACGGGGCATGGGGCGGACAGTGTCTCGGCTGAAACTTTAAAAAAATATGCTCCACCAAGTTTAGACGTTACGATGGCGAATAAGCTTAAAAAAATGTTCGATGTAACTTCTCCTGGTATGGGAATGCTGTCTCCAAACAAAAAAACTTTATACTTTACTTGGCGGGTAACAGGAATTTCTCAGGTTTGGAAGATCGATGGTCCTAAAAGCTTTCCCGTGCAGTTAACCAGCGGTAATGATGCCGTGTCGATTAGCGAGGTTGCGCCCAATGGAAATTTTTTGATTATTTCAAAAGATTTGAACGGACAAGAGAACCCGGGTTTATTCAGATTAGATTTGAAAACAGGTTTTATTGATGAACTGTTTCGAAAGTCTAAGGTGCAAGCCAGATTTTCGTTTATAACAGGTGATTCTGAAACAATTTATTTTACGGCTAATGATAAATCTCCGGATTCGTACTCTATTTATAAAATGAAGCTGTCTGATAAATCAGTAGAGAGTGTTTATGATGGAAAAGGTGCATGGTATGTTGCTGATAAAAAAAATGACGGCGAAAAATTACTCCTGGTTAAATATAATGGTGCTAAGATAAATGAGTACTATGATTATGATACTAAAACTAAAGAGTTAAAACCAGTTATCGGTCAAAATGAAAAAGAAGAATATGATGTGGCGTACGGAACCAGGAATGATGAGTTTTTGGTTCTTTCAAATAAAACTTCAGATTTTAAGAGGCTTTATTTATTTTCAAAAGGGACGCTCAAGCCAGTAACTCCTGAAACCAATTTTGAAATATCAGATTTTTCAGTTGATGATAAAAAGACTCGTGTAATTTACAGTATTAATCGCGGTGGTTATTCCGAAATTGGAGTTTTGGATGCAAAAACTCTGAAACCTATTGCGGTTCCGAAATTGCCAGTGGTTAAAGGTGCGCGTGTTGATCATATTTTTATGGGTCAGACAACGCGTGATGGTCGGGTTAGCATATTTGGTGTTGTTACATCAAAAGCGCCTCGCTTAGGCTACTCCTACGATTGGGCAACTAAAAAATTCACTCAGTGGGTATTGCCATCAGCCCCAGAGGTGGATCTGTCACAATTTGTTGTTTCTGAACTAATGACATATGAAACTCGCGATAAAGTTAAAATTCCAATGTTCGTCAGATTTCCCGAAAAATGTAAGCCGGGTGTAAAGACAGATCAGAGTTGTCCGGTGGTTGTTCATTTTCACGGAGGACCTGAGGGGCAAAGTCAGCCCGGATTCAGTACAGTGGCGCAGGCTTTTGTTAATGAGGGTTTTATATATGTTGAGCCCAATGTGCGCGGTAGCGATGGTTATGGTAAAAAGTGGGTTGATTTAGATAATGGTCCTCTTAGAGAAAATGTAATTACAGACATCGAAGATGCTTCCATATGGATTAAAAAAAATTGGAAAGATCAAAATGGTTTGCCGCCTAAAGTAGGTGTAATGGGTTGGAGCTATGGCGGGTATTCAACCTTATTAGCCATGACCCGCTTTGCAGGGGCCTATGAGGCCGGTGTGGCGCTGGTGGGTATGAGTAATTTAGTTTCCTTCTTGAATAACACGGCTCCTTACAGACGTGTATTAAGAATTTCTGAGTATGGTGATCCGGTAAAAGATAAAGATGCGCTGATGAAACTTTCTGCGGTCACCTATGTTGATCAGGTTAAAGCTCCATTAATGATAATTCAAGGGGCTAATGATCCACGCGTACCAGTGGGCGAGGCTTTGCTGATACATCAAACTTTGACAAAGAAAAACATCACCAGCCAGTTGATTGTATTTGCTGACGAAGGCCATGGTTCTGCAAAAAAAGAAAACCAGGTTCTGGAGATCGGGCACACCATTGAATTTTTGAAAAAGCATTTAAGGTAGCTGGCACCGGGTGGCTTGCCGCATCTTAAGGTGCCAGCTACCTTTGAAATCTTTCGGTTAACTCTTGAATCTTGAACTCTGCTAGAAGTGCATTAATACGCTCTGTTGCATTTTTTGTGGGTTTATTTTTTTGAGTTGCGATAATGAGTTCGTTTTTCATCGAGTGTTCAAAGCCCACCAATTCTGTAACTGTAACATCATACCCATGGGCTTCGAGCCTTAAACATCTTAGAGTATTTGTTAAATGGCTGCCGAATTCACGTGTGTGAATGCCATGACGGTAAAGTTCCACTAAGGGGTTTGCCAGCGAAAACTTCTTATTTTGTCTTAATAGGGCTGCGACCTCTGCCTGACAACAAGGTACAAGAACAATGTGTTTAGCTTTTTTTTGCAAAGCAAAACTGATGGCATCGTCGGTAGCCGTATCGCAAGCATGCAAAGCTGTTACGATTTGAACTTCATCTGGAATGAGATTTGATGATTTTGATTGATCGACACTTATATTTATAAACGACATATGATCAAAATTTAGTTTTTTTTGTAAAGCTTTGGATTTTTCGATCAATTCGTTACGGGTTTCAATTCCGAAAACATGATATTTACTTTTTAAATTTTTAAAGAACAGATCGTATAGTATAAAACCGAGATAGGATTTCCCAGCTCCGTGATCAACAAGATTAATTTGAGATCCATCATTTTGAAGTAAATCATTGAGCAAAGGTTCGATAAAATTATAAAGATGGTAGACTTGTTTGAGCTTTCGACGGCTGTCTTGGTTTATCTTTTCATCTTTAGTTAAGATGTGCAGTTCTTTTAATAGTTCAACCGATTGGCCGGGTTTTAATTCTAACATTATGGGTTGGCTGTGGTTATTTTGCGAGCGGCATCTAGTTTTTCACATAAGTCGATATTCTCTTTTAAGAACTTCGATTGTCGTTGGATTTCATGGCTTGAAATATATAAGCTGCGGGCATTGCAGTGATTATCTTTTATGAAGGTTGTGATAGCAGCGGCCTCGGGCACGGTCATTTTTAAACCCCATAAAAATTTAATACTTAGCCAATTTTTAATATAGGTACAGGTGTACTCAGTGCTCGGAGGAATATAGTGGTCGGGTGCTCGATCGCCTTTTCTCATATTTTCGGTACTATTAACTGATAGTAAATGATAGTTGGAACCTAAAAAATTGGCGTAAAGACAGCGGGTTTTAAAACTCCATTTATGAGCGCCCGACAGGTAAGCATTTTTTAACGGAACAAAATGATCAATTTGAATATCTTCAGAAGATTTAAAAGTTTTACCAGTATAGGCGTCATTCCATTTGCCTGTGGCCACCGAGCAATGATTGTTGTCTTTGAACTCGACATCCTTATTAGCGGAATCTCGGATTAACACTAATGCGCGGGTATTAAAGCAAGTGTCGTCATTAGTGTCATTAATCCAGCGTCCGAAGTTTAGTATTCGATCATAATTTTCGATTTGAAGGTTCGCGTGCCGTATACGCTGAGTCCAGTTTAACAAAGAGTAGTATTTAGTGGTTAGAGTTTTTAAAAGACTTGATAAGGGCTTAAGAATTGAAATATCAACACCAGTTTTGACCTCAGAAATTTCGAGCTTAACGTAGTTTTTTTCAAGCATTTCGTATTTTGAAGAGTCTTGAGTGCTTGGGATTTCATTCGCGAGTGATAGAGAGGCGGCACCAGTAATTATGCATAAAGAGAATAATAATATTCTAAAAAAGAGTTTCATGGGCCCCCCTAGAAACATGGGCCTTAGACTAAATGCCTTTAGGTTCTTATTGCAAGAAAATAGGTTTAAGAGCTAGAATATAAGCTAAATAAAGGGGTAACCATGAAAAAACTAATCGTAATATTAATGTCTTTCGCATTTTTAAGCTCTTGTGCTCACCACTACAAGAATTGCTCCCATGAGTCTACTAAGTGTGCATCATGCAAAGATGCTGGTGCTAAGCATGAATGTGCTAGCTGTAAAGACGAAAAAAAATAGTATTATCAATAGTTTGCTAAAAATCAAACGATTGATTTAATTTATATAGACACGGCTTAAAATATAATTTAGTTTTGAGCCTATGTCGTTTTTTATCAACACAAAGTTAGATGTAAAGTCTGATATTAAGCTAGCTGCCAGATTTTGCATTATTAAAGCAGCGGCCAACTTATTTGCAAAACTGGGTTTAGATAAGTGCAGTACACGTGAAATTGCCAAGCAGGCGGATTCTAATATTTCATTAATTTCCTATTATTTCGGTGGCAAAGAAGGGCTTTATAAAGAAGTTATGCGGTCCTATGCCCTTGAAGTGACTGAAAGTGCGCGCCCTATTCTGGCAGAGATTCAGCTGCGTGAAATAACCAGTGAGATAACCAAAAAAACTTTCATAGAAGATATGGGTAAAATCATATCGAATATTATCAGTACTCGTTTAAAGAACCCAGAACTTTCCAAAATATTTTCACGTGAAAAGCTTGCAGGACTTCCTTATTCTAAAGAAATTCATGAAGAAATTTTTTACCCACTTATTTTGAATTTTTATAGATTAATCGAATCAGGACAGCAAAAAGGTTACGTCAAAAGTGAAATTAACCCCGCACTTTTATTTATCACCATAACCGAGGGCATCTGGGGTTTTTACGAAATAATGGAATGCGATACCAGTCTGAGTCACGATTGTAAAAATTTGACTCAGGATCCTGAACTATTAAAAAATCAACTTTTAAATATTTATTTAATGGGAGTTCTAAAATGAGATGGTGTATGAAGTTTATAGTTACTGGTCTGTGTCTGAATTTCAGTTCTTTAGGCGCCTCCGCCGTGACATTAGATGAGTATATGAATTTGGTTCTTAAAAAAAATCAATTACTTAATTCGTACGAGATTTCAATTGAAGCCTCAAAAGAAAAACAAACGGCCGGTGATCTGAGTTTGTCTCCGACTTTAACAGCCGGGTACAGCATTGCCACTGACAAATCAGAACCTATAATTGTTGCAGATAAACGCACCACGACGCTATCAAATATAGGTCTAGCAAAAAAGTTTTCTAGCGGTACCACAGTTAGTTTAACGGCAGATACCAGTAAAAATGATTATGAATTGCCGGTGACAGCAGGGAATACAGGCTTTTCAAGGGCTGGTTTAGGAATTAATTTACAGCAATCGCTTTGGAAAGATTTTTTTGGTGTTGGGATTCGTTTAAGGCAAGATCGTGAAGTTATTCTCAATAAATTTGAAACCTATGGTTTTGAGTTGCAAAGACGGAGAACCTTAATTGAAGCAGAGTCGGATTTTTGGGATTATATTGTTGCGCAGGAAGATTTAAAATTAAAAACTGCTAATCTTGAGCGAGCTAAAAAATTAGATTCTTGGACGGCCAATCGCGTTTATAACGGAATCAGTGATAAGTCGGATCTACTTCAAGTTCGGGCGCTGACAAGTTTAAGAGAACTTGAGTTTGCGACAGTACAGGATGAATTAAAAACTCGAGAAATAAAAATTAAACTAAATATCAATCTGGCAGAGAGCGAAAACATGCCGGAGTTGTCGGCTAATTTGAAGGACACGCGAACCTATATTGCGGACATGGTGCAGAAAAAAAATATTGTTAAAATTGAATCGTATCTAAATTTATTAGATGCTGAATTAAAGCAGAAGCTTGCTGAAGAGGTTACGGACAGTCAAAGACCTGATTTAACTTTAATCGGACGCTACAATACGAGTTCTTATAATATTGATTACGCCGAGGCACAAAAAAATATTTCTAAGACGGATAGACCAATAACCTTTGCAGGGCTGAGTTTTTCTTGGATGTTTGGTTCTGATGCTAAAAGCTCACAAGTTTCTGCCGCTAAAAAAGATGCGCTAGCAGCTAAATATAAAGCTGAGCAGGCCCAAATTGCCAGTGAAAATGCTTGGAAAGAGCATTTAAGAAAATATGAACTGACAAATAAGAATGTCTTAACCTTAGAAAAAATTGCTCAACTACAACGCGATCGCGCCGCAGCTGAACGAGAAAAATTTAGTAAAGGGCGTACGATTACTTCAAATGTAGTTAACGCAGAAACAGACTCAGCCGAAGCCGACGTTAATTACTTAAAGGCTAAATCAGGTTTAAGAAAATTAGAAGCTGCAACTCAATTATTTATTTCGGTTGTTGATTAGAATATGAGTTTAGCTGAACTTTCAATTAAGCGCCCGATTTTTATTTCTTGCCTTGTTATTTTGATGATCGTAATGGGTATTTTATCTTATAAAAAAATGGCAGTGGATCAATTCCCGGATGTGACCTTTCCTGTGGTATTTGCTGAAATAGTCTATCCAGGAGCGTCACCTGTCGATGTTGAAAAACAAATTTCTAAAATTATTGAAGATGAGGTATCTAGCCTATCAGGACTTGAAAGTGTTTCTTCATACAACTATGATTCACTGGCGTTTATTGTTATTAAATTCAGGTTGGGCACCGATATTAAAGAATCTGAACAACAGGTGCGTAATAGAATTCAGAATATCCGCAATAAACTACCTAAAGATGCAAAAGAGCCATCTGTACGCAGATTTGATCCGGCAGATCAACCCGTTTTTACCATTGCTATGAATTCAAACCTGAAGGCTGATGAACTTTATGATATAACCAATGAAAAAGTAAAACCGCTGTTAGAGCGTGTGCAGGACGTGGGACTTGTTCGTATTGTGGGTGGGCAAAAAAAAGAGATACACGTTATAGTTAATAAAAATAAATTGCAAGAACATCGGCTCTCTATGTTGCAGGTTTCAAATAAAATTGCAGAAACTTCAAAAGATAGTCCAATAGGTAAATTTGAGTCAGTCAAGAGTGAAACTGTATTAAGAGCTGTAGGTGAGTTTGGCAACCTAGCTGAGCTCGAAAATGTAGCCGTCAATTTTTTAGGATCAGATCAATCGGTTAAATTGTCGGATATCGCTACAGTTAAAGAGAGCCTTGAAAAAGCAAAGCGATTTTCGTCTATTAATGGAGTAAATGCCATGTTCCTGCAAGTCTATAAGCAGTCTGGAGCCAACACTGTAGCTGTTGCAGAGCGGGTAAAGCAGCAAGTGGCAAAGATCAATGAACTGCTCATTGAAAGAAAAATTAATGCTAAAGCAGTGGCGGTTCGTGATGCTTCGATTCCAGTCGCACTTAATGTTCAGGATGTCAAAGAAAGCATTTTTTTAGGAATTATTCTTTGTATCTTGGTGGTGTTTATCTTTTTGGGTTCGGGTCGCTCAACTTTTATTACAGGTCTTGCGCTGCCTAATTCGCTACTGGGCGGTTTTATTATTATGTTTGCCATGGGCTTTACAATTAATATTATGACTTTGCTCGCTTTATCGTTAGCGGTGGGTTTGTTGATTGATGATGCGATTGTGGTTCGTGAAAATATTTTTCGACATCTTGAAATGGGAAAAAAACCAATCGACGCAGCTCTTGAAGGTACTAAAGAAGTCGCGATGGCGGTGATTGCAACAACTTTAGTCGTTATTTCTGTATTCGGACCTGTGGCTTTTGTACCTGGAATTGTTGGACAGTTTTTCAGACAATTTGGCTTAACGGTGGTCTTTACGATGCTGATTTCATTATTTGATGCTTTTACAGTGGCACCAATGCTTTCGGCTTATATGGCAACAGGGAGCGAGCATAAAAAAGGTACTGGACCGATTGCTAGATTATTAGCTGTATTTAATCGGGCCCAGATTAAACTTGAAAACTTTTATGAAAAAACACTTCACTGGACTTTATTAAATCGTAAAACAGTTTTAGGACTGGTTGGATTATTATTTGTGTTTTCTCTTGTTTTAACAAAATTTGTTTCAAAAACCTTTGTTCCTCCGGCCGATATAGGTGAGTTCTCTGTTACCCTAGAGCTGCCTGCCGGTAGTTCACTTGAGGTTACTCATCAATATGCAAAAAAAATTGAAGCGATAATTAAAGAAACTCCAGAGGTGGACTTGGTTTCGATGACTGTCGGCTCTGCGGCTTTAGAATCCAATAAAGCCGATTTTTATGTACATTTGGTTTCTAAAAATCAGCGTAAGGGCTTAACAACCGAAGATATAAAAGAAGTGTTAAGAGCTAAATTAAAATCACTACCTCAAGAAATAATATGGGCTGTAACAGATGTTGATATCAGCGGTGGAGGGCAGAAACCACTTAATTTGTATATTGTCGGTGATAATTTGGATGAACTGGCTACTTATACTTTGGCTTTACAGAAAAAAATTGCACAAATTCCAGGTCTTATTGATGTGGATACAAACTTCAGAGCCGGTAACCCTGAGTATCATGTTGTGTTT
The DNA here is from genome assembly GCA_038042235.1 of Bdellovibrionota bacterium. Lineage (GTDB taxonomy): Bacteria > Bdellovibrionota > Bdellovibrionia > Bdellovibrionales > Bdellovibrionaceae > Pseudobdellovibrio. Next base: position 15,980 of record JBBTEQ010000014.1, read on the forward strand.
GATCGCGACAGATCAGAGGCCCTCGGGGTGTCTACAGTTACTGCTGGGGCAGAACTTAGAAACCGAACTGAAGGTGCAGTACCAGCAGTTTATAGAAATAATGGAATTGACTATGATATACGGGTGATGTTTTCTGAAAAAGAAAAAGACTTAATGAGCAATTTCGAGACTACGTTTGTGCCAAATCAAAATCAGAATATGGTCCCCTTGTCGAGAGTAGCAACAGCGAAGAAAAAAATAGGTTACTCGCAGATTAATAGACAAAACAAAGGGCGATTCATCGCGGTATCGGCTAATTTGGGTCCAAATGGACAACTTGGTGATGCCACTACTCAGATCGAAAATATTATTAAAAATGATTTAAAACCACCCATTGGGGTTACTTACAAGTTTGAAGGCCAGGCTCAAGATTTCATTGATTTGATGAATAATATGTTTATTGCTATGGGTTTGGGAGTACTGCTTATTTATTTGGTGCTTGCGTCGCTTTATGAAAGTTTTATTACTCCTTTCACAATACTTTTAGCCTTACCGCTAGCGATTAGCGGAGCGATAATTGCTTTATTCATTTTTAAAATGTCGCTTAATATTTTTTCAATTATTGGTTTTATCCTACTTATGGGTGTGGTGGCAAAAAATTCAATTTTATTGGTTGATTATGCAAATCGGTTGGTTCAAGAGGGAATGGAAGTTAATGAAGCTTTGATAAAATCCGGTCGCACTCGTTTGCGCCCGATTTTAATGACTTCACTTGCGCTTATCGCTGGAACCATGCCCATTGCAATTGGAGTTACAGCACTAGGTAGTCAAAGACAAGCTATGGGAGTTGCGATCATCGGAGGAGTGCTAAGCTCGACTTTATTAACATTGGTTGTTGTTCCAGCAGCTTATGGGTTCATAGAAAATTTCAGGAACTGGTCAAGACGTAAAATTCAGAGTTTTCGTGGTGTTGAGGTTTAGTGGATTCAACTAAAAATCTGGCAAAAAAAATTCTGAACCTAGCGCGTCCCGAACTTAAAACTTTGTTGATTGCCGGATTATTTTTAGCCATTGCCAGCATTTGTCAGTTAGCTTACCCCCAGTTTATCAGAAACATGGTCGATCAAGCCTTGCAGGCTAAGTCATTGCAAAAAATTGATCAGATAGTTTTGTTGATATTAATTATTTTCAGCTTGCAAGCTGTCGCCTCAACAATACGTTATTATTTATTCACGATGGCCGGAGAAAGAATTGTACAAAGATTGCGACAGAACTTGTACTCCGCCATTTTAAAACAAGAAATTGCATTTTTTGATTTTAATAAAACCGGCGAACTCATCAGTCGTATTTCAAACGATACAGCCATTTTACAGAATGCCGTCAGTGTTAATATTTCTATGGGACTAAGAAATCTGGCCGGTGCCGCTGGTGGTCTGGTTTTGATGATTTACACTTCACCTAAGCTGGCGCTTTCCATGCTGGTGGTTATTCCACCGGTAGCTATCGGGGCCGCTTTTTTTGGAAAAAAAATCAGAATTTTTTCAAAATATGCACAAGACAGTTTGGCAGAGGCCTCTATTGTGGCAGAAGAAACTATCAGTGGTATTAGAACAGTCAGAGCTTTTGCACAAGAAGGCTATGAAAAAAACAGGTATAATCTTAGTTTAAAAAATTCACTATCGGCTGTACAAAATAAAGTTAAACAAATCAGCTTGTTTATGATGCTGGCTTCGCTGTTAGGTTATTCGGCGATTTCAGGTGTTATTTGGTTTGGCGGAAGACAGGTGATTACTTCCGAGTTATCAATAGGGGATTTAACTCAATTTTTAATATATCTGATGATTGTTGCGTTTTCAGTTGGTTCTTTAGGGAGTCTTTGGGGAGATTTTATGTCGGCGGTAGGCGCGGGTAAAAGAATTTTTGAAATACTGGAGCGCAAATCAGCTATGGATCAGCAAGATGGAATAAAGGTAGAAAATTTATCTGGAAGTGTAGAATTTAAAAATATCAGCTTTTCATATCCTGCTAGGGCTGAGATAAAAGTGCTTGCAGACTTCACTCTAAAGTTAGAGCCCAAACATGTAGTGGCACTAGTAGGGCCTTCTGGAGGCGGTAAAACCACGGTGGCTGCACTTTTAACCAGACTGTATGATGTTAACAGCGGAAACATATTATTAGATCAGTATCCGATTAAATCTATTGATACTGATTGGCTCCGCAATCAAATTGGCGTGGTTTCTCAAGAGCCAATTTTAATTTCTGCTAGTATTGATGAAAATATTAAGTACGGAAATAACCAAGCCACTCATGATGATGTCGTTCGCGCGGCAAAGTTAGCGAATGCCCATGATTTTATTATGAGCTTTACTGATCAATATAAAACCTTAGTTGGCGAGCGTGGTATTCAACTTTCAGGTGGACAAAAACAACGTGTTGCCATCGCCCGGGCCATTTTAAAAGATCCCAAAATTTTAATATTAGACGAGGCCACTAGTGCTTTAGATACAGAGAGCGAAAGCTTGGTTCAGGACGCCTTAAATAAATTAATGAAAAACAGAACCACGCTGATTATAGCGCATCGACTATCAACCGTGCAGAATGCTGATTTAATTTGTGTTCTTGAAAATGGAAAAATTGTCGAAAGTGGCAAGCATACAGAATTATTAAATAACCAAAAAGGTTTATATAGAAAATTAGTCGAAGGACAATTACACTAAAGGAGTAACAATGAGAACTGTATTAGAGGCTACAAAAATTTCAGAGGCAGCGGCAAAATCTATTGAGACCTTTCACCCCGATTGTGTCAAAGAGATAGAAAAGGCGATTAAGGAAAATCAATATGTGGTGGTGGGGATGAAGCAGAACCCTTTTGTTTCAAAGGCCAGAAATTTGCTAACGGAAAAAAGTATCACTTTTAAGTATATTGAACACGGCAGCTATTTCTCTAAATGGAAGCAGAGACTAGCTATCAAGCTTTGGAGCGGCTGGCCTACATTTCCGATGGTATTTATTGATGGAAAACTTATTGGTGGATTTAATGAGTTGGATGCTCTTTTGGGGAATCAGAAGCATTAATTAGTTTTCAGTAAATTCCACGCATTCTGCGAATAGATTGGAGTTTGTTTTCATACAAGCTCCAATTGTCATGATCAGCAATTGATTTCCAGATAAGTTCTATTTCATCAATTAATAATGTGCATGGTTTTTCTTGGGTAAAATAAGAATGTGCCGCTAGTTTTTCATCTGCAATTTCAAATTTTTCTAAAGAGGATAGAATATTTTGATCAACAGCTTCATATTTTTTTAATAATTCGGGTTGGTTCAAAACTCGCTTAGAATTAAAATCAAAAAATATTTCTTCAAAATTTAATTTTTTTGACTCCATTAAACTAAAAAAACTTGCCAAAAAATTTGCTTTTTGATCTGCAACAGCTAATTTTAGATTTAATCTTTTAAAAAAATAAAATTGTATATAGCTATTAAACAGCTCCGAAAAACCTTCAAGTAGCGGTTCAACTGCCAAATCTGGATAAGCTAATTTTAAACAAGCAGCTAGCTGTTCGAGCGCCCATAAAAAAGAAGCGGGTTGGCGGCCAAAACAGTAAAGCCCGCGTTGATCAAAATAGGCGGCAGTAAATTGAGGGTCATAGTTCGACATAAAGCGGTAAGGACCATAATCAAAAAGTTCGCCGGATATATTAATGTTATCAGTATTTAAAACGCCGTGAACAAAGCCTGCCATCATAACTTGGGCCACAAGTTTAGCATTACGATCAATCACCTGTTTTAAAAACTCAGTGGCGAGCTCAGTTTCACTTTGGGGATCTAATTTAGAATAATGATCCTGGTAATAAAAATTGAGGCTATAGGAAGTCAGTTTTTTTATATTTTCGATTTGTTTTAAATAAGCCAGTCTTTGAAATGTGCCGATTCGAATATGTCCTAGAGTGAATCTCGTTAGCACGGCTGAGCGTGTGGGGCTGGGCTCATCATTTCTGCTTAAGTTTTCTCCTGTTTCAAAAAAGCAGAGAGTCTTGGAAGTGTTGACTCCTAAGGATTCAAGTAGTTCGGTGGCTAAAGATTCTCGTAAGGCGCCTTTAAGAGTTAATCTGCCATCGCCTTGGCGTGAGTAGCGAGTTTGGCCGCTACCTTTTGTTCCAAGATCATGCCACTGATTTCCTAATTTAACTTGCCCAAATAAAAAACCGCGGCCGTCGCCTAAGTCGGGATTATAGTGTCGAAACTGATGGCCGTGATATCGAAGAGCTAGTGGTTCGAGTAAATTATTTTTAACAGGATTAAACTCAGAAAAATGACTTTTTTCAATATCAAGATTCAGATCCGAATTCCAATATCTTAAAATGGATTTAGGAAACTTTGCTGGCTGAACTGAATCGTAAAATTCAGCTCCAAGCTGCAATATAGGTAATTGTTCATTATTCCAAGTATACACTAATTAATTTAAGACTGAGCCGTAGGAGCATCTCTTAGGGCGCGTCTTAAAATTTTCCCAACATTGGTCTTTGGCAGCTCGGTGCGGAACTCAACTTGTTTGGGCACTTTGTAATTTGTTAATGATAATCTGGCAAAATCTATAACTTCTTTTGCAGTTAATGAAGGATCTTTTTTTACGACTACAACTTTAACCACTTCGCCTGAATGCACATCTGGAACGCCAATGGCTGCTACCTCGAGAACTTTTGGGTTTTTAGCTATCGCATCTTCAACTTCATTAGGGTACACATTAAAACCAGAAACTAAAATCATATCCTTTTTTCTATCAACAATTTTAAAGAAACCGTCTTCGTCAAAAACACCGACGTCTCCAGTGTACAGCCAACCATCTTTGATCACTTTAGCAGTTTCTTCAGGTTTGTTATAATAACCCTGCATGACCTGCGGGCCCTTAATACAAATCTCTCCTGAGTCGCCAACTTTAGTAATTTCTTTGCCATCATCATCTACGAGTTTAATGTCCGTATCCGGAATTGGCAGCCCAATGGTGCCAACACGATCAGTACCATCAACCGGATTGACGGTTGCAGCAGGAGAGCTTTCTGTTAAGCCGTAACCTTCGATCACATCTGTTCCGGTGGCTCTAATCCAGTTTTCTTTAACCGCTTTTTGCAGCGCCATGGCACCTGCCACACAAATTTTAACGTGAGAGAAATCAACCTCTTTAATTTTTGGGTGGTTGGCTAAGGAATTGAATAATGTATTAACGCCGGTTAAAACTGAAAACTTATGTTTTTTCATCGTCTTGATAAAATCAGGTAAATCACGAGGATTCGTAATCAAAACATTTTGTGTGCCGTATCTCATTAAGGCCAGGCTGCAAACTGTGAGTGAAAAAATATGATACAATGGAAGCGGTGTAATGGCGATTTCTTGTCCTGCAATGAGTTTAGGTTTTAGCCAAGCGCAAATCTGCTGCATATTTGCAATAATGTTTTTGTGAGTCAGTACTGCGCCTTTAGATACTCCGGTTGTGCCACCTGTGTATTGTAAAAAGGCGATATCCTCATGGGTGAGTTTGGGTTGAATATAGGTTTTCTGTGCACCAAGCGATAGAGCTTCACCCCAAGTTTGGTGTTTAAGAGAATAGGCGGGTACCATTTTTTTAACATTCTTAATTACAAAGTTGATTAAATGTTTTTTAATCAACGGGAGTTCATCGCCGATTTGCGTAATAATAACATGTTTAATATTGGTATCTTCAATGATCTCTTCAAGTAACTTTGCATAGTTTGCTAAAATGACGATAGCAACTGCACCGGAATCTTTAAACTGATGGCGCATTTCAGTGGTGGTGTACAAAGGGTTTGTATTAACCACAACGAGCCCAGCTCTAAAAGCCGCAAAAAGCGCAATCGGATACTGCAGCAAATTAGGCATTTGAATGGCAATGCGATCACCTTTTTTAAGGCCTAATGTATTTTGAAAATAAGAGGCCAGTTTTCCGGATAAAATATCAAGCTCATGATAGGTCAGATTGGTGTCAAAATTAGTAAAAGCCACCTGATTGCGATATTTGCGTATAGCTTCATCGCTGACTTCAAGAATATTCTGATATTCATTGAGATTAATGCTTTGGGGTACTGACTTGGGGTAGTGTTTGAGCCATATTTTTTCCATAACGATATCCTGAACTATTACTTGCTAAATGAAAAGAGAAAACCATAACATAGTTAATATGAAGAGCGTAATTGTTGGTTTTTTTTTAGTCATCGTTATAGCTTGCACGCCTAGGCAGGAGGGCGTCGTAAAGCCAGTTGATAAGACCGAGCCGAATAAGCAACTAAATGAACAACTAAGTTCTAAGGACCAGACTTTAGAAACTAAAACAAAAATAGCCCCGCCAATTTTTAATAAAACCCTGCGCGAGGCCATTTATTTCTCGAGCAGTCTAGAGCGGGAAGCCCTTAAATTAATATTTAATAATAATTCTTTGCAGAAACTGAGTCTTTTTTCTGTTCTGAGTTATATTGTTGAAATTAACACCGGTGCCAAAAAATCAACACCCTATGGACTTGACTGTGGAAAATTTGAAGTGAGTCGTGATCAAAAAATAATTAAAATTTTTAAGACTTGCGTTAAGCCTATAGTAGAGGTGGTCGAGATTAATATCATATCTGAGGACAGTCTTTATGATGTGGAATTTATGATTAAAGAATGGGCTAATGTGGTGGGTTTACCAGTGGTTTTAACGGGAAACAATGTTCGTTGCCAGCTTAAAGTAACAAGCCATAAACTTAATAGCTTGAATTGCAATAACTGGTCTTATTTAACCCATGAAAGCCAGATTTCATCAACAGTCATTAAAACAAATCATTTTGTCTTTGAGCGAAATGCGCAAAAACAATTTGTAATTAAAGGTGGATTTTTTAAGGAATTAATTGAAAATAAGAAGCTTGATATAGTTGTTCCTTTAGAGGGAAAAATTAAAATTATTGAAAAAGAACTTAAAGTTATTGATGATTTTGCAAAGATTGTTCAACAAGATTTAGAAGGTGGTAAAAAAAATGAGCAAAAAGAAGAACTTAAAAAAGAAGCCAAGCAAGAAATCGGTCAAGAAACCAATCAAGAGATCAAGCAAGAAGTCGGTCAAGAAGCAAACCAAGAAATCAATCAAGAAATCCCCGCTGAAGAAATCAATCAAGAAGCCCAGCCTCAAGAAAACCACCAAGAAGGCAATGAAGTCAGTCAAGACACCAGCCCCGCAGTTAATCCACAAGATGGTAGGTCACGGGGTCGTGGTCGGTAGTGTAGTTCCGGATTTTAAAGTTAAAAGTTCTAGCAATGCTGAATTTCAATTTTCAAGTCTAAAAGGCAAAAAAGTAGTGCTGTATTTTTATCCTAAAGACGACACTCCGGGATGTACCTTAGAGGGTAATGATTTTAGTAGACTCATGTCTGAGTTTGCAGCGTTGAATACAGTTGTCTACGGTATATCAAGAGACACAGTGGCTTCGCATTGCAAATTTATTGATAAGTATGGATTTAAAATCGAACTTTTAAGCGACGAGCAAGAAGAGATGTGTAAACTTTTTGATGTGATCAAAGAAAAAAATATGTATGGCAAAATATCAATGGGTATTGAGCGCAGTACCTTTATCATAGATGAAAGTCAAAAATTAGCAGTCGAAATGAGAAAAATTAAAGCGGACGGGCACGCTGAAGAGGTTTTGAATTTAGTTAAGAGTATGTCGCCTCATTAAATAATGAGCTAATTTTTAGAAATCAAAGCCAGCTGCTGAATAAAATCATCAACTTCGTTTGGCGTGCTATCCCAGCTGGTCATAATTCGGCATTCTAAGTTTTTTTCATCCCAAACATAGAAAAAATATTTTTCTTTAATTTGTTTAATCCATTCTTTTGGAATTATAGCAAAAACTGCATTACTCTCGCGAGGCATCGTAATTTTGATGCCCGAAATATTTTTTAGCCCATCGTATAATCTTTGTGCCATTGCACAGGAGTGGCCCGCAATTTCGAGATACAAATTATTTTGCAGGTACTTTGAAAATTGCGCGGCGATATAGCGCGTTTTAGAAGGGAGCTGCGCTGCTTGTTTTCGGATGTATTTAAGTTTTTGTCGTGAAATTTTAGCAAGTTCGGGATTTAAAACTAAAATAGCCTCTCCCATCATCAGAGCATTTTTGGTTCCACCAAAAGAAACAACATCGATACCCAAATCAGTGGTCATTTCTTTAAAAGTGCACTTAAGTTTGATTAGGGCATTGGTTAAACGCGCGCCATCGATATGAACATGTAATTGATTCTGATGAGCCCAATCAGTGATTTCTTTTAGTTCGGCTAGTGAGTAACAAGTGCCAAGTTCAGTTGGTTGAGTCAGGCTTATAACTCTACTTTGGCTGTAATGCTGGTCGCCTTTACGAATCAGAGACTCTTTAAGTTCAGTGAGTGAAATTTTACCCTGAGTCGTTTTAAGAGGTATTAATTTTCCCGCAAAAAATTCGGGGGCGCCACACTCATCAATATTTAAATGACTGACATCAGAACAGAGGACGGATTCATGGCGCTCGGTTAAAAATCTTAAAGATAGGACGTTAGCGGCTGTTCCATTGAAGACAAAAAAAACTTCAGTTTGAGAGCCGAAGTGTCCTTTAAAAGCTTTGATGGCCAGTTCGCTGTACTCATCTGTTCCGTAGCTTGGGGCGTGGCCGCTATTGCATTCAACCAGGGCATTGAGTAGTGCGGGATGAACGCCCGCGTGATTGTCGCTTCCGAAGCCCTTCACAGTGAGTCCTGAAATATATAATTATAAGCGATGAGGGCTGCGGTTTTTGAAGTTTGATCATTTTGGTCTAAGGGAGGTGATACTTCATAGATACCAAGGCCTCTGATATCGGCTTGTTTTGATAATTTTGAAAAAAACTGTAAGTAGTCTTGGGTTTTTAAACCTGTAACCCAGGATTGGCTGCATCCAGGAGCCTCGGTTGAGCTTAAACAATCAATATCAAAACTAATAAAAACCGGTGTTGATTTTGTTAATTTAGAAAAAAGTGGATGACCAAACAAGCTTGATAGGCCGTTATTTAAAACTATATCTTTTAAATTAAATAGATGAGCTTTTTTATTTAAGGCCCAGTCCCGATGTTGGGTAGAGTTGCATTGTGGTTGAATACCAATTTCAGCAAATTCAAATTGGCCTTCAAACTCATTCAGCAATCTATAAAAGGGTGTGCCGCTATTGAAGCCATTTGAGGTCGGGCGCACGTCTAAATGAGCATCAAAATTAAGAACTAATGGTTTTGAGCTTTTAGAATTGAGACAGGCCTTAAGAAAGCCGCTGGCATCGGGGTAACCATAGTCGTGACCGCCACCAAAGCTTAGGGTTCTGATTTTTTTTTGATGTAACTCAGCTATGGTATCTTGCGCGAACTGATGACGACAGGCGAGGTCCACATTTTCAATGTTTAAATTACCTAAATCTAAAAACTGATTCTTTATTGTTACCGGAGTCATCTTATAAAGAATTTTACGGATTGTATCTGGCGCGCTTCCGGCGCCAAGCCTTCCGCCATTAAGTTTAATACCCTCATCGTCAGGGTAACCTAAGATGCAAAAAGAATCTAAGATCGACGATTTTTCTGTGAGATCTTGAGCGGAAACACTTTTGAAAATATCGCCTAAGCGTTTATCTGCGGGATCATTTTTAGAAAAAAATAAATCTTGGGGACTGGGCTTAAATTGGGTCACTCGGTTTACCTTTTTAGGTTTAAAGCCTTAAGAGCAACGCCGGTTTCAGAATTGAACAGTTCAATCTGGGCGGACACAGGACTCTTAAGCTTTAGATCGCCAACATAGCTGGTAACTTCGTTTGAAATGAGCATGGTCCATGTTTTTGAACCTGGATTAATTGTATAGGTTAATGCTGACGTAGTTGGCGAGGCACAGATTTTTTCACCAACAAGATTTGAAACTACAAATTCTGTAAAACTGATAAAGTTATAACAGTAAGAATCATCTCCGACCCAAGTACCGAGCAGAGATTTTAAACCTATGTAGTTGATGGCCTTAACTGTAAGTGAATATTTTTTAGCGCTGACAGCGGCATCAAGGGATACATAGTCACCGGAACTCAATTTGCTGAGGTTATTTGATATAACCAGGGCGTTACTTACTAAAATATAAGCTTCGTCGTTGTTATCATCAATAAGTACGATCTGAGATTTTTTTTTGCTGATTATTCCGCTAAAAGTTGAAGCATATCCGCTTGAAGAAATTAAGCTGAAATGAATCGAAATAAGCAAAATCAATAATCGCATATGTGGTGTAAAAACCACGTTAAGCATTCGGGGTCAAATTTAAAATATAACCTACAGGTTTATATGGCCACAGAGTAAAAAATACAGCGGCCAAATGCTTTAAAAATGAGCATTAATTGGTTTATGTTCAATCCCTATTGAGCTGCTCAAGTGTCCATTCAGCCAGCTCTTGAAACTCACTTGTAACTTCATTCGTCTTTGCTTCAGAAAGGAGCCCAGTTATTCTTGGTTTAAGTTCATGCAATTTTTTATTGGCGATGACTATTAAAGCATTTCTTTTTAGGCCTTTGGCACCCGCCCGAGAAAGGGGTGAGCCCAAATGGAATTTTAGAATTTTTTTATGGGAAGCTGTTAGTAAAAATTCAAAGTAAGTCACAAGATCAGCTCGAGCTTGAGGCTCTAAGCTTAGTAAGCCTGAAGTTGAGATTTTATCAGATTTTTCGATATTTTTTTTGCGGAAAACTTTTTCATTCCATGGGCAAACAGTCTGACAAAGATCGCAGCCAAAAAACCAGTCGCCAATTTTTTTTCTAAGATGAACAGGGGGATTGGTTTTGGC
>JBBTEQ010000015.1:0-6165 GCA_038042235.1 Bdellovibrionota bacterium
CTGTTTTGAAGTGATCAGACTTGTAGTGGCCGGAGTTTCGGGCACATGCAAACTTACAAAATCAGATACTTTTAATAAATCCTCTAAACTTGTAATCGATTGTGCATTGCCCAGTGGAAGTTTCTTAATAATATCAAAAAATATAACCTTAAGTCCAAAGGCTTCCGCTAAAATACTAACTTGGCTGCCAATGTGCCCATAACCGACAATTCCCAAAGTTTTGCCGCGAACCTCTTTAGACCCTTCTGCCGATTTCACCCACTCGCCTTGATGAGCTAATGTATTACGATCGCCTAGTTGCCGCGAAAGCACAACCATTTCGGCCAGTACCAGCTCCGCAACAGACCGGGTATTACTGTGAGGAGCATTAAATACCGGAATTCCCAAAGTATTGGCTTTTAGTAAATCAACTTGATTTGTACCTATACAAAAAGCACCAATGCCCAGCAAATGCTTGTTATTATTTAAAATATTTTCAGTTAATTCAGACTTAGAACGTATTCCCAGTAAATCGTAATTTTTAAGAATTTTGTTGTACTCGACTTCGGATGGAGCATGGGTTAACAAGTCAACTTGATACCCATCCTGAACCAGGGTTTTTTTTGCAATCTCATGAATATTTTCAGTAAGTAATATGCGCATTGCAATAATAGTATCAACGTAAATCAGATTACGACAAGATATTAGTCATACAGGAAGTAATATTTTGTGAATATAAAAGACCAGCTTAACAATCCACGGCTTAATTTACTGATCGTCGAAGATGATCCTAGTCTAGCTAGTACTCTAAAGTTATTGGCGGCCGATAACTTTAGAGTTTTTATTGCCCAAAAACCGAGCCTCATACCAGATCATATTTTTTTTCATGCAGCACTGGTTGATATGCACCTTGAAGTAAGTCCAACTGAAACTTCTGATGGAATTATAGTCATTCAGAAAATTATCAAAAAAAATCCTCAACTTGAAATTGTGGCCATGTCCGGCAATATTGATCGTCAATTAATGGAAAAAGCCGTGCAAGCCGGAGCTCAAAGATTTCTAGCTAAACCGCTTTCGGCAGACGAGGTCAAAGCTGTATTGGAAAAAATAGAAGCCTATTGGAATATGCGCCTAACTTCGGCTCAAAATAGTAAACTAAATGCAAAGCTGATCGGCTCTTCAAGCTCTACTGATAATTTAAGAAAGAAAATTGCTGAATTAAAGTCCGAAAAATCGCCGATACTGATTGAAGGCGAAACAGGGGTCGGCAAAGATGTTGTTTCCCGCTTACTCAATCAACAAGAAGGCAATACGCCCTATATAAGCGTCAACTGCTCTGCCCTGTCAGAAAATCTTTTTGAAAGTGAATTCTTCGGACATATCAAGGGCTCTTTTACCGGTGCTGATAGCAACAAAATAGGCTTTGCTGAGGCCGCTCACGGCGGAGATTTGTTTTTAGATGAAATTGAAGCCTTACCCTTATCTCAACAGGCTAAGCTGCTTCGCTTTCTGGAGTCCGGAGAAATACGCAAGGTTGGCTCTAAAGATTCGCAGCATGTTGAGGTCCGAATTATCGCCGCCAGTAATATTCCGCTAAAACAACTCATTCTTGAAAAAAAATTCAGAGAAGATTTATATTTTAGACTAAGTGCTCACCGAATCGAAATCCCTCCACTTCGTGACCGAAAAGATGACATACCCGATATCGCCAACTCTTTTTTGGAAAGCTCAAAACCCAAACGCAATAAATCTTTTGATAATCAAGCCCTACAAGAACTGAAAAAATATAATTGGCCGGGAAATATCCGCGAGTTAAAAAGAGTTTGCGAGCAACTGATTCTGACTTCGCAGCTACCCATGATTCGCGATATAGATGTACAAAAAATTTTAAATATAGGTAGTGCCCTGCCAGAAATATCAATACAGTCCTCACTAAATCAATCTTTAGATGAGCAGCTACGAAAGCAAGAACAAAAAATTATTGAATTCTGCTTATCGCAAACCAAAGACCTTGATAAATGCTGTGATATATTAAAAATATCAAAATCAAGCCTTTATAAAAAAATAAAAGATTTAGGAATCACCTATGAATAACTTCAGTCATTTCTTTTCCCAGCCAGCCACTTGGGAAAGCCCTATTTACCGACAAACAGTTCTAATTGTTTTGCTAGTCATTTTTATTGGAGGCGGAGTAAACTTTATTTTCAAAAAGAAAAGTCACTACTTTATGATTGCTTGGGCTTCAATCAAAAGCTGGCTTTTTCTGGCTCCTCTTATGTTCGGCTTAATGGGTCTTGCCGCACCTGTTCCGATTATATTTTTAACTCTACTGGCAATTTATGGCGCTAAAGTTTATTTTCAGATCTTAGGAATGTATCACAAAAGTTATTTTGTCTGGATCTGTTATCTTGGAATTATTGGTCTGGGTTTATGCAGCCAAATTAATAACTCCGAAATTTACAATTTGATGCCGATGATTGTCTTAGGCCTTCTCTGTTTTGTGCCCTTAATTCTTAAAGATTATAAGAATATGATCCAATATATTTCTTTAACCCTACTCGGTTTTGTATTTTTAGGCTGGTCTTTTCTGCATCTAGGCTTAATACTAAATTTTGAGAATGGCATTTATCAAGTGATGTATCTTATTATTTTAACGGAATTTTGCGATAATACAAACCTAGCCATCGGCCGCTACTTCAAAGGACCCAAAATAATCCCAGAGATCAACTCTAGGCGCTCTTGGATTAGTACCGGAATTTCAATTTTAATTACAATAGTTCTAGCTTACGGTATGCGCCATTTACTTCCGAACAGCAGTGAAAAATACTGGCTTGCTTCGGGGCTAATCGCATCATTTGGTGGCGTTATTGGTGATATGGTCATGACGGTTATAAGGCGTGATGCCGACGTTAAAATTGTCAGCGGGTTTATTTTAGGTCGAGGTGACTTCTTACAACGCATGGACCGCTTGATTTTTGTGGCCCCGATTTACTACTTTGTTATGCTCGGACTTAATCATGTGGTTTAAATCATGAGAAAATGGAACTATGAAAATGAGCAATGGACCAAGCTTCCGACTCATATCAAACATCTTCCATTATTTACCCAGCATCATGACCTCAGCAGTTACATTATCCGCTTTATTTGGTCTTTAATTTTAAAAAACTGGTTCTATACTTTTTATATAAGACTAGAGGTTAAAGGTGGAAACTTTAATACTCTTTATGAGCAACATAAAAAATTAATTATCATCTCTAATCACGCCTCTCATCTAGATGCTATTTCAATTGCCGCCTCTATACCCAGGACTCGCTGGCTCGATCTTTACATGGCTGCCGCCAAAGATTATTTTTTTTCAAATGTGCTTTTTACTTTTTTTTCGCAGCATTGTTTGGGCGCCATTCCGATAGACCGCAAAGAGAAAAAAGGCGAAGCTGTGCAGCTTATTGTTGCGCTACTTTCGCAGCTTGAACGAATGTGGTTGATTATTTTTCCTGAAGGGACGCGAACCAAAGACGGAAAAATTCAGGAATTCAAACGTGGCATCAGCATCTTTGCTGAAAAAACCAACACCCCCATTTTATTTTTATTTATTGAGGGCAATTCTAAACTATGGCCTAAGGGTGCATTTTTTGCAAAACCCGGTAAATTGACAATGCATATTGGGCCCGTACAACCACCTACCTCAATTGAAGAAATTTACAAAAACTATATTGCGTGGGTAAAAACCATCGACCCTTCTGTTTTACCTGACGATATGACCGATGAAAATGAGGTCAGTGAAGCGCCAGCAACAATTCAAGACTTGGAGTCTGAAGATGAACGCACCTAAAAATATCAATTTAAAAATTGGTGATTACGAGATTTGTGCAATCCCCACCGGTCTGTTCGGCCTTGATGGCGGCGCTATGTTCGGCACAGTACCCAAAGTGCTCTGGCAAAAAACCAATCCCGCCGACGAACAAAACAGAATTCAAATGGAAGCTCGTGCACTGCTACTTAAATCCAAAGAACGTAATATTTTAATCGACACCGGCAATGGTGCCGATTTCATTGCAAAATATGGTGAAAAAATGGGTTCTAAGTTCGCCGAAATTTACAAAGTCGACGAAAATGCTGTGTCTTTAACTAGTTCCTTAAAAAAACATGGTCTTACAACTGATGACATCACCGATGTCGTTCTGACCCATTTACACTTTGATCATGCCGGCGGTGCCACCAAAGAAGAGCATGGAAAAATTGTTCCCACTTTTGCAAAGGCCACTTATCACCTCCAACAATCTAATCTTGAAAATGCTAAAAGCCCTAATGTTCGAGAAAAAGCCAGCTACTTGGCCGCCAACTTCACCCCGCTGATTGAGTCAGAAAAACTAAAATTAATTAACGGACCCCAGAAAAACTATCTGCCTCATATTTCCTTATTTGTTTCAAACGGCCACACAGTCGGCCATCAAGCGATCATTATTGAAGATCAAAACACCCAACTTATTTATTGTGGAGACATTATTCCAACCAGCACACACGTCAGATCTGCCTGGATTATGGGTTACGACATCAATCCACTATTACTGATAGAAGAAAAGCTAAATCTATTAAAAATAACTGAAAATAAAAATTCTTATCTCTATTTTGAACACGACCCCTACTGCGATTTAGCCAGTATTGAAAAAAACAATACAGAATACCAAGTTAAAGAAAGATTTCTTCTTTGATTAAAAAAAAATTAACTCTCATTAGTGAAGAATTAAACGACATCCGTTTTGCCGCCTCAAGTTTGGCATTTTCAACATTATTATCTATTATTCCATTTCTTATTATTGTGCTTGCTGTTTTTCAATCTATTGGGGGGCTAGAGGAGCTCTATCCCAAAATCGAAAGCACCCTGCTCAGCTATCTAAAAGAGGCCACGGGTTCTACCGTAACCAAATACATCCGAACCTCGCTTCAAAATGTAACCCCTAGCACTTTAGGCGTTTCCGGCGGTCTTCTACTCTTGTTCGCATCACTGGGCTTAATCCGTAATATCGATTTTGCATTTAATAAAATCTGGAAAATTAAAACCAGCAAACCCCTTTACAAAAGGATCTTACTGCACTGGATTCTTTTACTTGCAGCACCAATCACTCTAGCCATTTTCGCAGGGCTTAAATCCATCAGCTTCTTTAACCAGATCGACAAAGCTTTTGACCATCAATTTTTATTTTCAATTTGGATAGCGGCCTTAATTTTAATGCTTTATAAAGTTATCCCAGAAACCAAGGTCAGACTTGTGCCCGCACTCATTTCAGCAATTTTAGCAAGCCTGGCACTTTCTGCTGTGCAAAGTTCGTTTTTATGGTTTTCGCTGAAGCTTTTTAAAAATAATAAAATCTATGGCTCTCTTGTGTCGTTTCCAATATTTCTGGTATGGCTTTTGGTGGTTTGGTACGTGGTGCTTGCCGGAGTGGCTTTTTGCGCCTTTTTACAGCAGAATGTCTTTAAAAAAGCCGCTTAACATTTAGTGCGGCTTTTGTTAGGTTAGTCGTTACATTTTAATGTGGTTCCGTAGCTCAGCTGGATAGAGCATCGCCCTTCTAAGGCGAGGGTCGTTCGTTCGAATCGAACCGGAATCACCAATCCGCCCATTGGGCAATTTTCGACCCACTGCTTAGAACTGTTTTCTAAAGAAACGGATCCAGTTCCACGAGGTCCAAAAGCAAGGACTTTGGCAACACTTCCATTTTCAATGGAAAGTACTCCCAAAGACTTTTCTTCAGCCAATGAATTGTAATAATAATAAATATCCATTCCTTCTGGGCCAATCAGAACTTCCTTAATAAGGCGTCTTAGGGCTTTTCTTTTTTGGACTTCAGGAATTTTAGTCCAACCGCGAGTGACAGCCTCCGTGCGCTCATATAGATTTTTTTTTGCCTGAGCCATTGAAATCACATTTGTGTCGATTTCCTTGACCACAGATAACCTCTTCCCTAAATCCTGCTTCTGAGTTCCAAGAGATTCAATTTTATCAACACAAAATTTAGCAGCTTGAGAATCAACAGGGGCATTCATTTGTAATTTAAAAGCAGCTTCCATTTCATTTTCAATATTTTTCAGCTCCTTTTCTAGTTGAGACTTAATAGCTTTAGTCGATCCAAACTTCTCTTTTTCAATTGTAGCAATTCTTTCAGAAATATCGGTTAAATACCC
>JBBTEQ010000016.1:0-24231 GCA_038042235.1 Bdellovibrionota bacterium
CGTGCAGCCGCATTAGTCCGCGCGCCTCTAAATTTTCGCCAACAGAAGATAAGATCAACAAGTATGCAATTTCAAAAGCCAGATCAGAGTTTTTGGTTTGAAGAACAAACGTTTTACTTTTTATGTCATCAATTAACAAAGCTAAGGCCTGAACATCTTCACTTGCAGAGTAGCTAAAAACTCTTTTTTTTAATGTAGCCTGTTTAATTTTGCATAATTTGGTTTTACCAAGGGAAATCCCTGAAAACACAAGAGTGTCATCACAATTAATTTTGATAAAAAGACAAGACTCGCGTGAAAGGGCGTCATTTTCATTAGTGCTCTGAAGAAAATATGAAAAATCTTGATTTATTCGAGGGATTATACTCTCAGTGCTCATGTCTGTAATAAAGACGTTATAACCATAAAAATTTAGCAGAGTTTTGTTCAAAGCAGAGCCCTTAAGTAAAGTAAACAGTTTACAGAAATCAAATAATACGATACCAGAGAACAAGTGAAAAAAACATTAAGATATTTTATCTCTAAACTGGGGCGCCCCCCCTACTCATGTTCCTTAAAGCTCTTAAGACTGGCTAGTAAGATTTTTAATTTAAACGCAGAGGTCTGGCCCAGAAACAGCTATGTGCTTAATGCGCTTGAGCCGGGCTATAGCGATTTAGACATCACCCTATATATTAAAACACCTGCCGACGCAAATCGGCTAGAAGCATTTGTTTTGGCGTATAATAAAATAAAAAATTTTTTCCCATTGTTGGGCGAAATAAATATCTACATGGCGAGCGCTGTAGAATATATATTAAAGAATCACAACGGCTTTGAACTTATGCGCGACCCAATTCTTTGCGCTCGCCACAAAATTAGCAGAGCACCAGACCCGCTTGACGCCGCAGTTTTTTTGTTTCGGCAATTAGAAACTGATATACAAAACCTGCAGAAGCACCCCGAAAAAAGAATAAAAAAATGGCGCTCGCACATTGAGATGATTGATAGAACAATTTCCGAATACAAATTAACAGATCATGTTCCTTTTAAGGAAGATAAGCTGATAGAAACCATCAGCTATTCAATAATTAAATTGAATGATATTTGGGACCCAAAAGAGGTAGAAGAGCTTAAAGAAAAGCTATATTTTTATTTTGAAATGAAAAGCAAAAACATCGATTTTACAAAAGCCGCCTATTTAATAAAAACAGACGCGTGGTTTACAGTGTGTGCTGCTTTTCGAAATACAAACGCAGATGTTGCTACGAATAACTTTACAGACAAACAAATAAAGTTTTTAATCAGGCAGCTACAATGGGAGGTTTGCGGCGTGCTTACGCAGATTAGCTCAATAAAAACAGCAATAATGGCAAACAAGTACTTTGAAAAAATCACGGCAACACTGCAAAGCATAAGCTACATTAGTGGCTCAGCAGAAATCAGAACTTTACAAGCAGACATAAGCGAAGCGGCAACTATCGCAAAGAGCTTAGCTAACGAGTAATACGTAGCACAACAACAGCTGCCGAAGCGTCGTCGTAGATGGTATGGTCTTCGATTTTCAAATTTGCTTTTAAAACAATATCGTTCAATTTAGAAAAGTTTAACAGCCTATTCCAGGCGGTATCGACAATCCAAACATTTTTAAAATCCATAAGCAAAAAGTTTAGTTGTTCGGCCACTGAGTCTTCTTCAAACAGCGGCTCAACTTCAATATTTCTATTTTTAAAATAAGGCACTTGTAGCGCCCGAGAGCTTGTTGTCAGCACGATGCTTGACCCATAAAGGCTAATTGAAAAAGCAGCGTCTTTCCAGGGCGGGTGTTTTTGTGGAACTTTTCTTATAATGCTCACAGTGGAGCCGCCCACAACAAAGAATAGGGCGAAAATAGCTAAGTATCTGTGTAAAGGGTAAATGTTTTTTACAAGGCTACCAGCAATGTAAATAAACATCGGAATAATAAAAATAAAATAGCGTTCAGAAAATATGGCGCGCCTTGTAACGAGCGAAAAAACAATCAATGAGAGAACAAAAGATAAAACAATGGCTGTAGTTTTATAAAAGCCATTCATTTGCTCCGCGCCTAAACTGCGCACAAACAGAATACAGAGCACAACCAAGCCAATACTTGAGATTGGCGAGTAATAACTAAAGGCCCGCAGAAGATCAAGCGGCAAAAACGATAAGCTTTCTAGATTAAACTTGATCAGTTGCCAATCTAAATAGCGCCAATCAATTAATTCGCGCGACAAAACAAGTAAGGTAACGATTAGAGCGTTAACACCGATAATTAACAGTACATTACTATTTTTGCGTTGATGAAAAACATATTCAAAAAGAAATAACAGTGCGGCCAAATAACTGGAAAGAACAGCAAAGAGGCTAGAGAAAAGCAAACTTCTGATTCGGGTTCTATCTTGCAGGTAAATTAAATAAAAATAAAACTGCACGCTACTTGCCAGTTCAAATAGGGCGTAGGGTCTAACCAGCTGCGCATTTATAATACTCAGTGGAAATACCGCATGCAGTAACATGCAAAGTAATGAAACCCATCGGTTTGAAAACTTTAAAGCAGTAAAACCAATAACAATCGTGGCACCCGTCGAAAATAGCGCAGATGGAAAACGCGCCATAAACTCACTTAGTCCAAATAAATTAGTCCAAAGCTTTAGCGCTATAGTATGAAGGGGAGGATGATTATCACTAAATAGGTATAACAGATTAAAATTTTCAGCAATATTAAGCGAGATCATTTCATCAAGACTGAAGCCCGAGAAATCTAATTTATAAAGCCTCAACCATAGTGAGATGAACATAATAAGAAGTGAAAGGTTGATATAAAGATATTTTTTCATGCCTTAGTTAAACAGAGCAGCACATGGTGCGTTGACATTGGCTCCATGGTCATTGTAAGGCTGCGCCGGCGGAGGGCCCCCTGCAGGAAAAGGAAGAAATGGCGGTGTTTCGGTTTGCCTATTAGCTGCACCATATCTATATTGGACAAAACGATTCATGCAGCATGTAATAGCTGCTGTTCCATCTGCATGGATAGCTCTGGTAACTTGCCCCATACACACAGGCGCAGAGCCACATCTTGTGGCGTTTCCACCTGCGGGACAAATATAAAGGTTAGCTAGGTTAGGAATTCCCACCGCTGGATTTGCTGCGACACTTGAGTCCATAGCTCCGCCCACTTGCTTCCACCGACCAGAAGCGCCATCACAAATTTGGAAAGAGCCATTATTAGTTCGAATTGCTCCCGCATTTGTGGGGCCAACACCACAATTAGCTGTAACCGTTGCGCCGGTTGTTCTATTTATAAGAACATTGCCACTTGCGGGGAACATCTCAACTGTGCTTGGTAAAAATGTTGTTGTTGAGTCCCAGTAGGGAAGTCTATTGACTACGCCAGCATTTAAACCTGTAAACATTGGAACAGAAAGAACGATAGAAGGAAATGCCGCACCAAGAGGACAACCAGGAGCTCCAGCTGTGCAGGCGCCCCTGAAGCGTATGCCCGTGGCGGTAAGAAGACGTGTAATTGAATAGTCAATTGTAAGATACTCAGCGTGCACGTTGGCCAAGCAGGGCACGGCTCCATAGCAACGGGCTCTATACCAAATCTGTGCCCGAATAGGACAAGCTTCATTACCTCCAACTGGGGGCGGAGGAAGAGGAGGAAGGCAAAGGGCGCCCTCTCTTGTATAATAAGTATTGGTCCCGGCAATTGCGGGAGGTGGGGGTCCAAGTCCAACCGCAGGAGCTATTAGATTAAAGGCAACCTGTGCGTTATTTACACAAACCCCTGCTCCTGTACCATCGACACACTTTCTCAGAGCGGAGTTGGCCCCGGCGGCCGTTGCGCTTGAATCGATCATTCTTGAGGTAGAGGCATAGTGCGATATTAACTCCGATATTTGATCCCGATTGGCTAAGGTTCTGACCTCTTTAACATTTTTATTAAAATCAGCAATCATCTGGGTAGCACCGACCATAATGATAGACATTATGCCGACAGAAACCATAACTTCAATAAGACCGAATCCCCGCTTATTCATAAACATTAAAGCGCCCCTAACTTATTGGATACTTTATCTAATATACAATAGATATCTTTAAGGAACCACAGCAATAGCGCAACATTTTTTATTTTGTTTTAAAGCGCCAGAGTTGTTTTAAAAACAAAATTCTCAAAGCGAGAATCTCATTATGAGAATTTGCCGGAGAATTAGCACGCCACTTGATTTTTAGACCTTGGTCCGGCACAAGGGCCCACTTCAATTAGAAAACCAATCGACAGCCGGGGTTGCTCAGAGTATAAAATCCTATGTATTTTTTTGACGAAAAAGAGCTGGAAGCATTGCGGGCTTTGGCCGCTAAAAAAAAGTTTTTTCGATATCAAAACGCTGAATTAAGCGAATGCGAAATTTTTGAAAATAACTTTTCAAAGCACATTAATGTAGGCCACTCTTTATTAGTTAATAGCGGCACCAATGCCTTATTGCTGGCGTTGCTTGCCGGCAAAATTCAGCCTGGTGATGAGGTTTTGATTCCGGCCTATACTTTTGTTGCAACGGCAGCAGCAGTTGTAATGGCGGGCGCTATTCCGATCATCGTCAATATTGATACACAATTAAGTATGGACTTTGAAGATGCGGCGAAAAAAATAACCCTCAAAACAAAAGCCGTGATTTTGGTTCATATGGATGGACTAGTTGCAAATGTCATGGCGGCAAAAACTTTTTGTGAAAAAAATAAAATTTTATTCATTGAAGACACGGCGCAGGCGATAGGCGGCACATTTAAGAAAAAGCATCTGGGCACATTTGGTAGTTTCGGCTGTTTTTCGTTGAATGAAAGTAAAATAATTTCGTGCGGAGAAGGCGGAATTCTTTGTACAGACAATAAAGACGCCTTTCAGTCCGCGTTTGTACTGCATGACACCCCAGTTCAGTTCAGCCCCTCAAAAAAACTTTTTCTTGAAGATGTTAAAACATATATTGGCCATTCAATGAGAGTTTCTGAAATTCAAGGCGTTATTATGCAGGTGCAACTAAGTCGTCTAGAAAAAATTTTAGCAATTTTGAGAGAAAGAAAAAAAATAATTACGTCGGAACTAGCTGGTCGTTCTATTATGACTATTCCGATTGGTTTTTGTGCGGATGGCGACTGCGGTACGGCTATTCATTTTCAATTTAGCAGCATTGAACAAACACTTAATGTTACTAAAGCTTTAAGAGCGCAGGGGCTTGCATTTGCGCCCGTCACAGCGCGCCCCGCCCACGCGAGCTGGAAATGGTCGCACCTATTTGGTGAGCAAGGCGGCATTCAGCCTTCCCGAAATCCATTTTTATTGTCAGATCAAAAGTATGAATATTCTAACTCAGAGGTCCTGGCTTCAATTGATATATTAAGCCGAACAATTAAAATGGATATCGATCTTCATTTAAGCATGGAAGAAACGCTTGAACTGACTAAAAAAATTCAAGCGGCATTTGGAAACATAGCGTAAGCAACCTAGTCGAGCTCAAAATCATTTTTATAGTCTTGAATATTTTCTTGCGGCTGATGTTCTTTTAATAAAATAAAATTTTCAAGCACTAACACATCCATATCGGTTCCCATAAAACAACGGTAGGCGTCTTCGGGTGAGCAAACAATTGGCTCTCCGCGGATATTAAAACTAGTATTAATCAAAACCGGGAGACCAGTTTTAATTTTATAACAGCGAATTAAATCATAAAATTTTTGATTTGTGCTTGCCGTAACCGTTTGTAACCGGGCAGAAAAATCAATATGTGTTATCGCTGGCAGTATAGAGCGCAGCTGGTTTAATAAATCAAGGCCAAATAGCGGCGTAGATTTATCAAGCATTAAACGCTTATTTTTTTTAATCGGAGCCGTCATTAACATATAGGGAGAGGCGTCTTTGAAATCAAACCAATCCATTACATCTTCTGTCAAGATTGCCGGTGCGAAAGGCCGGAAGGACTCGCGAAATTTTATTTTTAGATTGAGTTTTTTTTGCATCGTTGTGCTGCGCGCATCAGCTAAAATCGAGCGATTACCTAGCGCGCGTGGGCCAAACTCCATTCGCCCCTGAAACCAACCTATGATGTTTTCTTTAATTAATAAATCAGAAACATACTCATTAATTTGATCTGTTGAGTATTTTTTGTAGTTTATTTTGTTAGTCACTAAAAAGTGTTCAACATATTGTTCTGAAAAGGAAGGACCCAAGTAAGCACCCCTCATGGAATCATTTTCTTCTATTTGGCGTTTCTGGCCAAAATGCATGTAGTATGCAGCGAGAGCCGCCCCAAGGGCTCCTCCGGCATCGCCAGCGGCAGGTTGAATCCAAATGTTTTTAAATAAATTTTCGCTATGAATTTTGCCATTAGCTACACAGTTAAGTGCAACGCCTCCTGCCAAGCAGAGATTTTCAATTTTATATTCATGAGCCAAGGATCTACATATTTTTAAAATAACTTCTTCGAGTACGGCCTGAATTGAGGCTGCCAGGTCCATGTGAACCTGCTTTAGAGCAGTATTAGGTGAACGAAACTCAAAATTAAAAAGCCGATCAAACTTTTTGTTGGTCATGGTCAGCCCAGTGCAATAATCAAAGTAACTCATATCAAGTTTAAAACTGCCATCTTCTTTGATATCAATAAGGTGATGCTTGATTTTTTCTATATAAGCGGGCTTACCAAAGGGCGCAAGACCCATGAGCTTATACTCCCCGGAATTAACCTTAAAGCCACAATAGTAGGTAAAGGCTGAATAGAGCAGCCCTAGGCTGTGGGGAAAGCGAAGCTCTTTGATTTTTTTTAACTGATTATCTTTGCCGATAAAAACTGTTGTCGTATCCCATTCGCCAACCCCGTCCATAGTCAGAACTATGGCTTCGCGGTGTGGGGACGGATAGAATGCGCTGGCGGCGTGGCTGAGGTGGTGAGAAGAAAATAATATTTTATCAGATTGGTTTTTTGAAAACCCAAGGCCGACGAGCTCTTCTTTTAAAAGTTTTTTTTGAAACAATTTTTCTTTTAGCCAAAGCGGGATTGCTTTGCTAAATGAAAGGAAACCTTTCGGAACAAAAGCTAAATACGTTTCAAGTAGACGCTCGAACTTTAAAAATGGTTTTTCAAAAAAAACAATGTGGTCGACATCTTGAGCGGCACAATTGGCCGCTGTCAGGCAATAAAGAATACTTTTTGCTGGAAAACCTGCGTCGTGCTTTAGACGACTAAATCTTTCTTCCTGGCAGGCCGCAAGAATTTCTCCATCTTGAATTATACAAGCGCTGCTGTCGTGATAATAGGCTGCAATACCAAGTATTTTCATTTAAAACACAGTGTAGATAAAAGGTGCAACAGCGGAGCCTTTAGAAAATACAATTAAAAACCCAAAGAGCAACAAAGCAAATAAAATTGGTACGAGCCAATATTTTTTGCGAACTAATAAAAATCGACCAAATTCCTTTAAAAAATCCACACCACTCCTTTAAAACTGATCACGCATTGAGTTTGTCGAACTTTCGCTTTTTATCCAATAGGTATCAGAATTTTTATTTATTTTTAAATCAAGGATATCTTTTTTAAACAATTTTAATAATAAGCCTGTTGGGATAAAAGCCACAAAATAGAGTAATAATAATATAATTGGCGAAACCAATGCATTAAGTAATAAACCTAGACGGAGCCATAAAATGTTTAACATTTTTAATAACGAGGGTCTAATGAAGGCAAGGCCGTAAAAGGTCACAGTCACGATCAACGCCCAGAACCGAGGATGGTTTTTTGATATTAATGGTAAAAGCGCGATTAACAAAAAGGCCGAGCCAAGCGTAATTCCAAAATTTTTTTCTGATCCCGGCTTGAGTTTTTCAGCGCGATTATAGTTTTCGTGTGAAAGACTTATGACTTTTTTCATTTCTGGATAAGTTTTTTATAAGCAGAAGTATTAATAAAAAATTTTGCGGCCTGCGCCTGCCCAAAATCAGTAAAGTGCACAAGATCTTGCCACATCAGGCCACTATCGCGAATATTTGTTGAACTAAAATAGTTATGTAAGCTTACAAGTTCTAAATTGTATTTTTGGGCGAGCTCCAGGAGAACTTCTCCCTTATGAGGGCTGCCCTTGGGGTTGTGCTCATAACTAATCGCTTCAATGCTGACAAGCACATTAATTTTTGCTGACAAAAGCTTGTTTATTAAGTTTTGAAATTGCAATTTAAACACTTCAACGTCGGTACTGTGATCGTTGCTACCAAAGTTAATGATCAGCAGATCTGGTTTAAGCGCAACTAATAAATCAGCACGTGGAATAAAATCTGCTAGAACACCCCCGCAAATGGCAAAGTTAATACCCACCACTTGTCGGCGGGTATTTTTAGCTAAATCTTTAACGACCAACGAGGCCCAGGTTGTTTCTGGTCTGGTCGCTCCGGCGCCCCACGTCTGCGAGCCACCAATAAACGCAATTTTAAGATAGTTTTTTTTATTATAATCTAGAATGTTTGGTGTAATGTCTTCGTTAAATGTGGTCGCACCCACGGCGGGGTCAAAGAGGATGTAATCTTTAAAGTCAAAAAGCCACCTTTTTTTTGCGCGCTGCTTTTCGAGCGGCACAAACCAAGAACGTGTATTAAAAAAGTTTTCTTGTGCAAACACGTCTTCGTGATTTTCAGTCAGTATTTTTCTAATTTTTTCTAAAGAAATCACAAAGCTGTGGTTTTTTTCATTTATAGGGTCGTGGCGCCCTGTCACATAAAGTCGGCTCCAGTAATAATTATCGAATGAAAAAAGCATAAAACTAAAGAGCAAAATCAAAAGATTAAACAAGAAAACATAGTTCCAAGCCTTTTTATAAAACACTGCTAGCGATAATAAAAACAAAATAGATAGTAGAATAAAAAATCGATTGAAACTAAAAGGTGCTTTAAAATCGACACGATGAGTTTTTTTTTGTAAATCTGTGAAGTTAATACTTGTAACCGTGGTGGGCTTTTCCCCACCCCTAAGCCTGAGTGGATTAAAGGGGAGCTTGTATTCTACGTCCTGTACAAAAGTATTATCGATAAAAAGGCTATACATGGCCTCTTGAGCGTCCTCTTTTTTAGAAATTTTAAGTTGATGCGACCCTCTTGTAAGCAGGGGCCCAGGGGCTAAAGTTTGCAAAAGTTCACCAGTGTTTTTAATTTTATATAAGCCTGTCGGAAATGCAGGATGCGCGCTGCTGCGAAAAGCTAGGCAGCTTTCCGTGTCGCAGTTTAAATAAACCCAAAGGTAAGAGGCGTCGGAGTTTAAAACAAACTGAACATTGAAATTTTCAAGATCTGAAAGAGGCTCTTTATAAAGGATATCATTATATCCGAACCAAACACCCAGATTCAGATTTTCGCCAGCGAGCGCCTGCCTTTCAATAAAAAAATCATCACGACCAGGCAAACCTACCAAGTGAGGCCCCCCCACTTTTTTGTACGAGTGCCAAGACTGGCGACTGGCTAAGGTGTTATTTTGTATTGAGAGAATCTTTTCAAAAAAATAAGAAGAAATGAGGAGTAAAATAAAAGCAAAAAACATTTTTTTGAACATAGCTTGTGATAGCACGCCCAATATTTAATTGCAAAAAGTAAACACCAAGACCAGGGCACTGCTTAGGGCGAGCACACCTGCCTATTATCGCAAACAATCTTGCCGCCAAAAATAATCAAAGTGCGATTTTTTAAATTTTCTAAACTAAGCAGGGGATCTGAATTAAAAACCACCAGATTAGCCGCATAGTTTTTTTCGATTTTTCCTATTGGCAGACCCAGCATTTCTCCTGCGGTTGCGGTTGCAGATAGCAAGGATTCTTGGGGGCTTAAACCTATTTGTCTAAGGCGGATCAGCGAAGACAAACTGGCTTCGCCACGGTTTTTAAAGTTCGAGGTAAAATCTAGAACGGCGTCTGAACCAAAAACTATTTTAACGTTATTTTGCTTGAGCCATGAAATCCGCTTCTCGCTGGCGCTAGTTTTTTCAAGCGGAGCAGCATCTGTTAATACAGCATACGTTGCAGCGCGCGTTTTTTTACTTAAAGGAATTTCATAAAAATGTTCAACGCTGTCAGGTTCGGCATCAAGAGCATTTGCAATGCTTTGAGCGTATTCGGCATGAATAGCAACCCTAAGATTTAGATTGCGGGCTTTTTGAGTTAGACTTTTAAGAAGCGACTGAGCCATTAAGGGGCTTTTGTTAGAGTTGTCAGCATAGAGCTTAATCCACGAGGCCTGATGGGATTTATAATTTTGCAAGAGCAAATCAATATCGGTGTGCTCATCGACCAAGTTGTATTCTTTGGGGTTATGTTTAAGGTCAATCTGTGATGGCGCAATCGCAACGCCTGGGCCGCTGGTTATAATTTCAGGCCCAGCTGACATTATTTTTTTTAGCTTCGCATCTAAATGAAAACCAGAATTTCCAAGATCACGGATCGTAGTAAAGCCAGCGAGTAGCATGCTTTTGGCATTAGCCTCTCCTATTAATAGTCTGGTTTTTTCTGGCCGAGCAGCCGACAGCTCAAGCGCCGTCTTCCAGTTGGGAACCTTCTGTTTATCTAGCGCGAGTAAATGGGCGTGAGAGTCTATAAGCCCCGGATAAAGAAATGCTCCTTTGAGGTTTAAAAGCTTACAAGTGGTGTTTAATGTAAGAGCTGGATTTGTGTCGAATATGTCTGCAATAACTGCATTTTTGATTACAATGGTTTTATTGGCGACATAAGCGCTAGTCTTGTAGTCAAAGTATTTAGAGTTTAACAACAAGAGGCAATCATATTCAGGCAGGGGTTTTTTTAATAAAAACCAAAGAAAAGCCCCTGATAGAATTGATGCCACTAACAAGAGGGGTTTTTTTAGAGTCATATAAAACTCATTACACTATTAGCAGGCTATTATTGCAGGTTTTACAAACGTCGAATTTATAGCGATTGCCCGCTTTCAGTTCATTACGAAAATGGGTGTATTTTTCGGAGCTCCAGATTTCATAAATAGTTTGTTCAGTTATGTTTCCCATAACGTGAGATTGAAAATAGTCCTCGTAGCAGGCGACAACATTTCCTTTTACGCTAATAACAAGTACGCAACGAGGTATAAAACAGGGCGTGGTTAATGGTTCTGTAATTCTGGCGCCTGCCTTTACGGCCCCGCCCCTATTGGTCATCGGAATTTCTTTAAAATTTGAAAATTTAAACTTACTGAGAGGATAAAGATCTTTTTCGTTGGCAACGAAGTCCAAATTCGGAAGCTCAGCCTGGTGATGTTCGGTTATAATAAATCGATCTAAGCCATCAGCATAAAGTTGGTCGACAGTGTTTTTGTTTAGGTAGGTGCCATTGGTGTAAAGAACGCGCTTGGTTCTGGGCAAGTATTTTTTTGTTAAACTCACAAAGGCATTTAGGTTGGGCGAAAGCGTGGGCTCGTTATAAAAATGATAAGAAATTCTTCCGGCATAGTCGGTTTTTTGCAATTGCTGTAAAATTTTTTCAAAAAGCTCGGGCGCCATATGACCCTTTTCTTTTCGTTCTGCTTTTGAATTGGGGCAGTAAGCGCAGCTGAGATTGCAGTCGGAATTAATTTCAATTTCGATGGCCAACGGCAAAGCATCAGGTAAGGCGTCGCTCATGGTGATTCCAAATCCAAGCGGTTATTTTGTTTGATCATGCCGTGGTATTTTTCATAAAAATAAAATTTATTAAGAGAGGACAAGCTGTCAAGCAGGGGCCGGATAACTCGCATGCTGTGCAGTAACTGGTCCGCACTGAGGTTTAAAAAATACCACTCCAAAATTTCAATTCTTTTGTCCTCAGAACAAGAAAGCAAAGAGTATTGCTCTGGCTCGTATAAAAAAGTTCTAAAAACATCAACAGGCTGTTTTTTGCTAAAGTTGTAAACGTCTCCGAGCTCCTGCCAGTTGTCTTGCTGAAACAAAAAGTTTATTTTTATATTTAAACCACCAAGGCCATTGCGCGCTCGCCACTGATCGTATTCTTGCAAGGCGTCTAGCGCTGCAAGCGCTTTTTTTAAATCCCCTTTTTTTCTAATATGACTGTAAGTTTTTTCATTAAGAGAGTCCAAACTTATAATTATATTTTTAATAGAAATTTTGCTTAATTGATTTTTAATATAATCAGTTAGTTTCCAGTTGGCATTGGTTGTAATGGTCCATTTTGCCAATGGTTTTTTTATACTAATCAAATCAATTAACTTGTATGTATCTTTTTGAACAAAGGGTTCGCCAGACAGTAATTCAACTTCTTCGATGTTTTCAATCCAGGAGTCGAGCTTATCCCAAAAGCCAATTTGATCGTATAAACCATTTGGCTTTTGCCAGACATGACACATCTGACACTCTAAATTACAGTGGCCATTAAAATTAAAGGCAAGGCGTAGAGGCTTGAGAGTTTGGTGCAGTTCTATGGAGGCATTTTTTATTAAAGCGCTGTACTCAGGGCAGTGATGGCATTTGCGGTCTTTAACTTCAGTGGCGCAGACCTTGGGCTTGCCGTCTAAAAACTCTTGGCGCCAGTTTTTAATAAAGGCCCCATTCCAAATTTCATCAAAGCTATTTTCTAGAATATTTCCGACTGGGAACTCGCAACCCTTGTGCCGACACGCGCCGACTTTGCCGTCGGGTTCAAGCAATAAGGTGGTGAAAGGGGCAATGCAAAACTTGTCGGAATAACCGAGGTTTTTGTGATAATTTTCAACTTCTTTTGAGGACTTAAAAAGCTTACTCACAGGGGCCGCCTATTAGCGGCGATAATATAGCAAAAACCGCCCAAACACTATCACTTGATGATTCTATAGGCTTAATTTGAAATCAAGCGTCAAAGAGCCAAGAGGATTTTTGTTAGGAGTGTAATAATTTGTGCTTTAATTTTGTATGAGGGTAGGATGTGAGGGTGAATAATCAAAAACTGGCTAAAAATGAAAACCAGGAAAATAAGGCGCTTTGTATTCTTCCTTGGATACACGCTCAACTGAGGCAAAATGGCGAGGTTTTCCCTTGTTGCCGTGCGCAGGATTGGTATTCATATGGCTCTACTTTGACAAAAACATTGGATGAAGTATGGAACTCTGAGGAAATAAAAAAAGTTCGCAAAGAAATGTTAGCAGGAACAGCGCAGAGTTTTTGCGGAGACTGCTATACAACAGAGAAGTTGGGCTCACAGAGCTATCGTCAGGACATGAATAAAAATTATAAAGATGAGTTTTTGAGATTAGAACAAACTGATCCAGATGGGCACTTACACAATAAAGACATAATATTTTTTGATATTAGATTTTCAAACATCTGTAATTTTAAATGCAGATCCTGCTCTCCGGAGAGCAGCAATAGTTGGTACGAAGACTTTAAAAGCATTCATCAAGATTGGAATGAAAAAAAACGTGTATTTAAGTTATCAGAGGGCGCATTCACCCTGGCAGATATCGAACGACGCTTGCCGCAAATTCAACGCATATATTTTGCTGGAGGCGAGCCGCTATTAGACGAAAACCACTATAAAGTTTTAGAAAAACTAATAGAAATTGGGCGCGCAGATATACAGATTTCCTATAATACAAATTTATCTCTGTTGAATTACAAAAATTGGAGCGCACTTAAGCTGTGGCAAAAACTCAAACATGTAGAAATTGGTGCCAGTATTGATGCCATTGGCCCCGCCTTGGGCTTAATCAGAAAGGGCGCTAACTGGGAAGACATTAAAAATAATTTAGCCCTGATCAGGCTATTTAATCCGAAGGTGTCAGTACGAATATATCCAACCGTCAGCATTATGAATTGTTTTTTATTGCCGCAATTGATTGGCGAATTTATTGAGAGTTCTTATATTAAAAGCAGTGAGCATTTAAAATTGAACATATTGAATGATCCAGATTATCTGAATGTTTCCATTTTGACGTTAGACGAAATTGAGCGAATGGAGACGGAGTATAATATATTTATAAAATCCATAGAAGACAAAGTTAATGCTGGTCTTTTAAAATATATTGAAACAGAGCTCATGGGTGTTGTTGCGTATGCGCGACATCAAAACCTGACACATCTTCGTCCGGCATTTAGAAAGTATACTTTTATGCTCGATAAGTTAAGAAACGAAAAAACGGTACAGGTCATTCCTGAACTTTTTAGCGTGCTTTATCAAGACCAACAAAAAGCGCACGTTGATTCAAAGTCCATATAAATCACGATTGAAATTTTCGCAATTACGGCATTCTTTTAAAGGCTCGGTTTCGGGTTTTAAAAATGTGTTTCTGAGCTCCTGGTGTGCGGGCAAGTTCCAATCATTGGTCTCAAAAATTGTCCCGTATTTTTTATTTGGAGCTCTAAAGCAACAGGCGCCCATGGTTCCTTTTGAGTCCAAGTGCACATAACTAAAGGGCATCTGACAACTTCTTTTAAGTGGAATTTTTTGTATTGGCTGAGGCAAGGTTAAATTAATTCTTAGACTTTTTGCTAATTTATGAGCGTCCTGCCCCGCCTGAGCAAATTCAAGGTTATTGTCATATATAACCTTGTTCTCTTGGCCAGAATAATTGGGGTTGTAGTTACTAAAAATTAAATTTTTAATTTTATGTTGATGAGCTAAGTGTATTTTTTCGGACAGGGTGTGAATTTGATCTGCAGAGAGAACCGCCTGAACCCAAAAATTTTTTTTGTTTTCAGAAAGCCACTTTGATACGAAAAACAACGAGTCTTGATTGTTTTCGTACCAACTGAGCCCCAACATTGTTGGAAATATTTTCTGTAGTTTTTGGCGCATAGCTTCGTCGATTAGGCTAACATTGCTTACAATGGTTGTGATTTTTCCGCGCCTATGGGCCTCTGCTAAAAAATCAAACAAATGCGGATTCAAGAAGGGCTCACCACCTAAAAATCCTATTCTTAAACTTTGCCTGCCAAATTTTGAATCTAATATTTGTTTAAAATTTTCAGGAGTCAGCTCAAAACTTTTCCAGTCGGGCTTGTTAAGATCATCATAGGTAAAACAGAATTCGCATTTAAAATTACAGCGCTTAGTTGTATAAACAACTAAAGAAATTGGTGTGTGTTTTACTTCGATGGAGTTTGGAAAGAGTTTATATAAAAATAAATTTTTCCACACGGCCGGCGGAGGTGGGTTTACAAGTAGAGATTTAATTACGGGCTTAAGAGTAAATGAGCTCATGAGTAATCCGTATTATTTTTTTTAAAAAGTTTAGGCACGTAGATTTTCACGCACACGGCGCACCACGCTTTCAGTGTCCAGACCATGCAACTTAAGAAGCTCTTCTTGCTTTCCGTAGTCGCGCACGAAGTCATCCTTAAGGCTGATGCTCAGTAAACGTGGGCGCCTTGAATGCGCAGCTAGAATGGAGGCGAGGCATGAGGAAAGGCCGCCGATAGGAGAGTGTTCTTCGATTGTTACAACAAGTTCGCAGCTGTTAATAAGCGCCAAGACTTTTTGTTCCGGAAAAGGTTTTAAAATAGGAATATTGATGACGCCGCTTTCGGGAAATAATGCCGAAGCCTCAAGCGCCGTTTGAGTTGTAATACCCGTACTGATAAAAGCGATACGCCCAGGTTTACTAAAACAAATCGGTTCTCCAACGGCAAGAGTGTGCGAAGAGCTAATGACCGGAAAAGAGCCTTTTGAAAGACGTATGTAGACAGGTCCCAAAATTTTTGTTGCGAGTTCAACGGCCTGCTCTGTTTGGTGAGTATCACAGGGTGCGATGACAGTCATATTCGGTAGAGAACGCATAATTGAAATATCTTCAAGAGCATGATGAGTTGATCCCTGCTCTCCGTAGACCAAGCCGCCGCCTTGAGCCAGCATTTTTACATTGGCGTTTTCAAGACACAGATTTACGGCGATAGCTTCAAAGGCTCGTTTACTAAGAAATGATGCGATGGTGTTGATAAAAACAACATTATTTTTTTTGGAAAGACCGGCCGCCATTCCGACGAGGTGGTTTTCCGCAATACCCTCTACAAAGAGTCTCTGTGGCATATTTTCTTTAAAGGGAGCTAAAATTTCTGCAGCAACGTCCGAAACCGCCAGTAGAATTCTGGGATCATTCTGTGCAAGTGAAAAAAGTTTTCGTAAAGCGGCGGCTCTCATGTATTCAGATACTCCAGCAGAACTTGTCGCTCTTGTTCGGAAAGCTTTGTTTTGTTGTGCCAGGCCGGATTATTTTCAAGCTGCGGAACGCCCATGCCCTTAGAGGTGCGGCATAGAAAAACTTTAGGTTTTTCTGAAACAGAAGTTTGCAAGGTGCGATAAAGCAAGCTTGCATCTTGACGCAGATCAAGCTCATGGGTTTCCCAGTTGAAAGCTTTCCATTTGGCAGGCAAGGGTTCCAAACTCCACACGTCATCGGTTTTTCCGTAAGCCTGATAGCCGTTACAGTCCACAAAAAAATAAAGATTACCTAGCTGATGTTGGGCCGCCGAAAAAGCAGCCTCCCACACACTGCCCTCGTTAAGCTCACCATCCCCGAGAAGACAAAAAATAAGAGCATCCGATCCTGCAAGACGCTCGGCTGCCGCCATTCCTACAGCCACAGAGGGCGCAAGCCCCAAAGAACCAGTGGATATTTCAACGCCGGGAATTTCACTAGTGGGGTGTCCGCCAAGCAGGCCACCCGCCTTGCCAAGGCGGCTCCACTCAGTTTTTGAAAAATAACCCAAACGACCAAGTACAGCATAGAGCGCAAGACAGCCGTGTCCCTTACTAAGAAAAAATTTATCATGACCTCGGCGCATTTTATGGTCGTAAAGTGTTACAAGTATTTCTACAGTAGATAGTGCAGAGGCTAAATGCCCGCCTCCTGTTTGTAAAAATATTTCGATGATGTCTTTTCTAGTTTGTCGACATTGTGCCAAAAATTGTTTGGAAAATTCTTCGCTAGTCATTCGTCATTCCAAAGTTCAGCAGGAACATAAGTGGCACGACCCGGCACGAGGGTGTTACGAAAACCCACGGGATCGCTAATAATTTCAAGTGCCGCTTTTTTCACATAATCCTCAAGAATACGGCGGCGATCTGCCGCCCGGGTTTTATCTCCCATTAAATTATAGTAAAATTCTGCTCTCTGCAAGCAACCCGCATTTTCAAAAAAAGACTGAATATGCAGGCCTTTTCCAATCACAGCCTGAGCGGTCACAGAGGGAATCTGAGTCGCACTTAAGGCGTTATTCTGATAATTAAGACCGCTTAGGGTGGCGTAGGCAAGGCTTGCGAAAACAAAAAAATATAAAAAAATAGGAAGTTTTTTGTACTTTAAGAGCAGAAAGCAAAAAAGTGTACACAGGCCAGCAAGTAACAGCAACTCATACAAAAAATTGATCTTTAATGAAAGCCAGGGGAGCTCTGTCCAAAAGCTGTACTGAGAAAGGGATATATCGCGAAGGCCCTGTATCCAGTTGCCAGAGTAATACAGATCGAAGCGAAGTTTATAAACCGTAGCGGCATAGAGCGAAACAAAAGCACTAAACAGACAAAAAACAAAAAAGTCTCGATGAAGTTTTTTTACTGGAAGAGCGTTCAAAACAAAGCCGGTCAGCAGAGCAAAAAACGGAGTGTCGTTAAGCCAGTGTCTTGGCCCATAAGCTTCATTGTAATTGTAATTGAAAGATTCAAGTGCAAGCTCTGTTAAAGGAATAGCAAGAAAAAACCAAAACTCGCTTTTTACCTGTTTTTTCCACGCCAGCGCCAAAAAGCCTAAGATTATTAGCAAATAATAGGGATGAGTTTTAAAATAACCTGTTGGGCCGAACATGTTTTCTATAAGCACATAGATTTCGCTAGTGACGGTGTCGAGATAGCCATAATTTGTATAGCCATATTTTAAACTTTCATTAATCAGAACACAAAAAAAGACAGGCAAAGCCCCTACAGCAAAGGTGAAAAGAGAACTAAGTAGGGGTCGAAATCCCACACGGGCTTTTTCTAGGAGAAAATGCAGAAATAAAATGCCTATAAAAATAGTGTCAATCTTAACAGCGAACGAAAAAAACAGAGCCATTCCCCAGAAAAAAGAAAATTGCATGGCCGATTGCTCATTTCTGCGTATGTACATATAGACGAGACACGAAGAAAGAAAAAGTGCGCTGGTATCGGCATTTTCAGGCTGGAAAAGTGTAAACCAGAAAAAAGGAGTACAAATGAGCGTAATACCCAATGTCGCCCAACTTATTTTTTCAGAGTAAAAGCTGCGTAAAATAAGCCAAAGCACCGGAAGAGAAAGAAGAGCCCAAAAGACGCCAGCCAGAGACTGTGCTAGGCGATAAAGCTTTGGTCGTTCAATAACAGCAGAAGAGGCGGCTTTGGCCACGTAAAAAAACGGAGCCCACAAAACTGAAACACCATTTGAGTGCATGTCCGGATAATTCAGAGTGGGCGTTAGCAGCCAGGCTTCTTTTATTGGGATCTGGTTGACCACATTAAAATCAAGATCCTCCACCACGCTCGTGGCATAGTGAGAGTAGATACGTTTTTCAACCGAAGATGCTCCAGGATCTGTTTTTAAAAAAAGTAGCAAACAAAAAAGAAAGCCAACCAGCCAGGGCGTAAATTTTTTCACGAAGCCCTGCTGTTTTTACTTTGGTTGAGACATAAATCAATAACAGCTTCAACATCGTCAGAATTAAGGCCTGCATGACAGGGAATAAAAACGCAGCGCTCAAGAATAGCACGGGCCTGTTTGACATCATGAGAAAGCAAGGAAAGCCCACTTCTTTCTGCAACAACGCCAGAGGTGTCTGCGATCTGGCGAAAGTTTTCTGCAGCTGCTACATTTGGAAAAAGCAGGGGAAAGCGCCAGTATGAACTTTGTGCCAGCGGGTGCTGATTTGGCAACAATCCGCTGTTTTGCAGTGATGCAGCATATGTTGTGGCTATGGATTGGTGTTTTTTTATAAGTTCAGACATTTTTTTTAGAGAACTTAACCCGGCCTGTGCTTCGAAATTAGAAGCTTTAAAAAACATGCGCGCCGGGATTTCAGTTTGCATTTTATGATAGTCACTTCCGAACAGTGATGAAAGTTTAAAAAAATCGGGCTTCAGTTCAAAATTTTCCAAGGGATTCTGTGTAAAAATCCACTTTTTAAAATAGCGAAAGAATTTTTGAAAGAAAAATGGGTTGAGCGCAAGAGCAAGGCAGGAGTCTAAAAGCCATTTTTGTAAAATGTGAAAAAGTTTTTGATGTGATATAACGCTATGTACATTTTTAAATACTTTGTCATGCAGCTCTGGTGAATTTGTGCAGATCATGGCGCCACGGTAAGTATGAACGAATTTTAACTCGCAGGTTGAATAAAATGTATAGTCGGCCCAACTAGGTAGGGATTTCTCGGCGAACAAGCAGAGGTTCGCTTGAGTCGCATCCTGGATGAAAGTGATCTTGTTTTTTTGGCAAAGGTCTTGGAATGCGCGCAGATCCCCGATTTGACCGGCTATAAAAGTAAGAAAAAAAACCCGGGCCGGACCAAGTGTAATTTTTTTTTCTAAATCTTTGAGACTTGGAAATAGTGAATTTTCTTCGAAGTCTACAAATACGGGCTCAAGCTGAAGCAATTGTAGTACTGCCAACATTTCTGGGATATTGACTGGTGAAAGTAGAACACGTTCGCCGGGTCTTAGGTTTAAGCTTTGCAAAATGTGAAAAAGCGCCACTCGTGCCATTGATGTGGCAACAGTAAAAGCAACACCTTCGGCCTGCGCAAAGGTTTTTTCATATTCACTAACACGATCAAAATGCTTAGATGCTCCTGTTAAGGCTGAAAAGAAAGCCATTAGGCTTTTTTGCAAACTTGAGTAATGAATTGAAGCAGCAATGGCGCGAAATTTTGGCCCCGGCCTCATTTTTTATCCAGGCTCTGTGCTATGCGTGTAAAGGCATCTACTACAGCGGCACAGATGGTATCAGCTTCTGCTAAAGTTAAAATAAAAGGTACTGCAAAAGATATGCGGTGCCACTTGCAGCTGACTACCACCCTATATTCTTCCTCTAGCAGACGATAAAGCCGCGAGCTGAACAAAATGTTGTCAGGGGTTTGGTATTCGAGAGAAAATAAAGATCCGCGCCCTCTGACTTCACGGAAAAAAGGGTGTTGCTTAAGAGAATTTTCTAAATGGGTGCGCATTCGTACGCCCACTTGATTTATATGTATAAGAGTAGACTCGCGATGGACGATTTTTTGAATAGCCAGTGCGGCTGCACAGCCAAGAGAATATCCTTGGTAGGTGTGTCCACCGTGAATGCGGCCCTGACCATTTTTGATCTGGCGCTCTACCCTATCGTTGGTGATCACAGCTGAGAGCGGAGCATAACCTCCACCCAGAGCTTTGGCCACACAGACAAAGTCCGGTGTGATGTCATCCCAATCACAGCAGTAAATGCGGCCGCTTCGTCCAAGTCCGCAATAAACTTCGTCAAGTATCAGGTGGACATTGTGTCGATCACAAACCTCGCGAATGTATTTCCAGTAACCGGGCGCCGGCGTCACATCACCCAGAAGCCCGCCCAGCATGGTTTCGCCAACAAAAGCCGCCACTTTTTCGGAACCGAGCTGCAGGATTTTATTTTCAAGATCACGGGCACCGCGACGGGCGTAGTCGTCTAGACTTTCTTCTGCAAGGCGTTCGCGCAAAGGATAATGAAGCGGTATTTTTACATAATTATCTGGAATCAAGGGCTTGTAAAATGTAAAAATATCGATGTCAGAAAGAGCAATGGTCTGTAAAGTAGCTCCATGAAAAGATTGTTCACGTGAGATATAATAGGTTTTTTGTGCTTGACCATTGTTGTAGTGTTGTTGGTAGCTGAGTTTCATTGCGGCCTCAACGGCTTCGCTGCCGCCGCTTCCAGAGAAATAAACTTTGTTTAATCCTTTTGGTGCTTGGCTTAGCAAGAGCTCTGCTAACTCTGTCAGTTGTGGGTTTTCCCAATGGTTGGGGTCAATATGACAAAAACGGCGCATTTGTGTTTCAAGTGCTAACAGAACTTCAGGATGTGAATACCCGAGTACATTTAGCGAACACCAACCGGAGCTGGCATCAAGCAAGCTGCGCCCGTCCTTTAGATGCAGATAGCAACCCTCTGCTTTTATAACTTCTGGGCGAATGGGCGCGTTTGGAAATCTTTTTAGAAGCGGGCTCATTTACTCAACACTCTTTGTCTTAGGAGAAAAATAAAAAAACTAAAGGTCTTTTGTAAATTGGACAGTGTAATTGATTTAGAATCTGTATCATTAAACCGAGAGCGAGTGGTTAAAAGAATAGTTTCTTTCGGGTCTTTTATCAGAGTAAGAACAGCATAGGCTTGGCTGGCAAAACTGAAGTTATAATTTTTTAGATTTTTGCGGTTCTCTAGCGTGTAAATATTGTAGCCATTATAGTAGGGCCAACGACTGCCGCTTAGTAAATTGGTTGCGATGGTAAAAAGTCGCGACAGAATATAACGGCTCAGGTGA
The DNA here is from genome assembly GCA_038042235.1 of Bdellovibrionota bacterium. GTDB lineage: Bacteria > Bdellovibrionota > Bdellovibrionia > Bdellovibrionales > Bdellovibrionaceae > Pseudobdellovibrio. The sequence goes on from JBBTEQ010000016.1 coordinate 21,486, forward strand.
CGCTCCTGCGGGTTGTTAGCAAACTGTAGCAAATTTTTTTCCCCGTCCCATGCGGCAAAAATATGTTTTAACTCATCTTCGTGGACATCGCCGTCTGTTGAAAGATACATCGCGTGTTGAAACTTCGCATGCAGTATACCGCTGATGTAGGCAGCCCCAAAGCCTTGGTTGGTTTTAAGATTGATCAGTTGCACCTCGGCATGCTGTTGCACTAAAAGTTCTGCTATCTGTGACGAAGAGTCTGTAGAGCCATCATTGATTAGTAAAACCTCGAATTGATTTAAATGGGTCCGGGCAAGCATTAGCAGTAACGTTACGGTTTTGCCGAGAGTTTTTTCTTCGTTATAAAAAGGCAGAAAAAAACTTAAGTTTTTATTGATTGAACTCAAATTTTCCATCTTTCTTACATGTTAAATCAAAGGCAGCAGGATTTTTACGAAGTGTTGACATTAACCATGCTGTTTTGAATATTTTTTCAAATTGTTCAGCATTCGAAAAAAAAGAATTTTCTTTTGCAAAACCTATCCAAAGCTTTCTGTCGTTTAAGTAGCGCAGCATTTTGAATGGTTCCGGAAAGTCTAAAACTTGTTCTAGTGAAAAAAAACAGATCCCTGTATAGAAATTTTCTTTAAGCAAGTTTTCAAAAATAAAATTATTTGGCGCTTTTTGCTCGGTCCATGAGAGTAAAAAAATGTGCTCATACGAATCTAAAGTTTTTTTTATGAGAAGATTTTGTAACTGATGAGACACAAAACCCTGCTGCAGAGGGCTGCTTGTTATATAGCCGACTATTTTTTGCATTTTAACATAGTCTCGCGATACACAAACTCATTGAAGGGGCTCAGTTTGTGCGGAGTAAAGTACTCTGCAAAACCCTTATCACTGTAGGGCGTAAATATATTTTTAAATCTTAGGTTTATGGACCAATGCGTTTTGTCGCTGTTGTTGATGTGGCTGCCATGAGGCAAATGATGCCAGAACACAAAAGCTTGCTCAGGTTTTAAATTTAAATAATGAAAATTGCTTTTAAAATCGATTGAGTTTTCAGATTTTTGCAGCAGAGTGTCGGCGTTTTTTTGCCAAGCCGAAAGTGGCATAATAAACATATTTTGTGCGGGCTCTATTGGTGTTAATGGAAAAAGCATAGTCAGCTCAAATGGCGAATGTCCGACCGAGGTGTCGGTGTGCAATGGAAGAACTGATGAAGCATCCTGCGGTGGCGCAATCATCAAATTCATGCTTTTTTGAATTGCCAGATCCTCGCCCAGTGCCGAGCAGAAAAAAGGGGTGATTTTTTCTATCAGTAGTTGCTTGAATGTACTTTGATTTAAACACGTAATGGCGTTCAGACGATAGCTGTTGATCACATCCGGTTGAATAATAAGATGCAAATCCTGTAAGGATCGAAGTTCTTTAGAGACCTGGGCTCGCGTCATTTCAAAAAATTCATTTTGTAGCGCCATCAGCGCATCACCCATCTCGAAATTTACATGGGTGAAACCTTTTTCGAAGAGTTCATTCAGCTGAGGTCTAAAGCTTGCGTTGCTCATAAAGAGTATTTTAATACCGCCAAAGCATGCTTGTAAATAAGAACTTCTTAGTTAAGCAAGGGGTTCAAATTCAGATATTGTTTGCACAACTCGCCTGATTTGAGATTCAGTAATATCTGGTCCACAGGGTAAAATAAGCTCTTCGTTTTCAAACTTTTCAGAATGTGGAAAAGCTTGATGGTCCTGCATTAGATAAGCGGAGCGGTGCACAGAGGGATATGATTTAACTGTTTCGATGTTATTTTTTTTTAGTAAAGCAGCAATTTTTTCGCGGTATGGAGAAAGGACTTCGATCCAAATTGGGACCTCGCCGCTTTCTATCAGAGAGGGCATTAAGGATAAAACTCGGCTATTTTGCAGCAGTTCGCGGTAAAGAAGATAGTGCTTGATGTATTTGGCTCGTTTTTCTTCAAGGTGATCCATTTCGGTTAGAGCTAATGACGAAAGCAGATCAGAAAGTCGAAAGTTGAAACCGAAGTTGTTGAAGTGTCGAACATCATTACCCGTGGCCGCATGAAAAATATATTTTTTTGCTTCGCTATAAAGCTCATCTGAGTTGGTTACAATAAAACCACCCTGGCCCGAGGTGATAAACTTCGTAACGCCTAACGAAAAGCATCCGAAGTTGCCGAATGAGCCGAGAGGAAGGCCCTGTGTGCTACTCATAAAAGCCTGAGCGCTGTCTTCGACCACAAATAAATTATTCTGGTGCGCGATTTCAAGTATTTTTTTCATGTTACAGCCGCGCCCATTCAGATGAACTGGTATAATAGCCTTGGTCCGAGAAGAAATAAGTTTTTCTAACCCCGCCGGATCTATTAAGGCCGTATCGGGGCAGACATCGGCAATTTTAACACGAGCTCCAGTGAAACAAACCGCATTCGCCGTGGCTTGAAAGGTACGATTGGGAATAATCACTTCGTCGCCGGGCCCAACACCTAGGCTTTTAAGTGCGATCAGCAAAGCCGTACTACCACTAGTTGTCATGAGGCAATGTTTTACTTTAAGTGTGCCAGCCAACTTTTTTTCAAGCTGGCTGCCAACAGTATTGTAGCTCAACTTTTTACTATTAAAAGCGTCATTTAAACTGTTCTGGTGTCTATCTGTCAGAGACAGATTCCACCAGCTAAGTTGGCTCTGGTTCATCGCTTTCAATTTTACTATAAACGAGCAGAAGTAATATTGCCCTTTGACTC
>JBBTEQ010000017.1:0-16149 GCA_038042235.1 Bdellovibrionota bacterium
GGTTTTAAACCCTTAGTGCGCGATAGTTTATTTGGCGGCTGGAAGTTTAAAGATACCAGCTGGTCTCCGCAAAAAAACTGGCTACCGCTACATAGGGTCTCTAAAGCGAACTATAAAATAGAAACAACAACACATGGCATTAAAGCAAGTGCTATTCTTTTAAATGATAACAAGGCCAGATTTTCAATTAAAACACCTGATATGTTGATGGCAAAAACCTGGACGCTTGATACTTCCCATTCGTGGTCTGGAGGAAAAACTCGCAATATTGAAATACAAGATGCGGAGCTTACTTATGATTATCGCAATTATTTCAATGACATCGGATTTGACTTTCGCCTCACCTGTTCTTTTGGGCTTAGCGATGTCTCAAATAAAACCTATCGAAATATGCATGTAAGAATGGATCAACTAGGCCCAGCTGCTGAATGGTACGACCCTGCTGCGCCCTCATTAAGTGCGCTTAAAGCTGGAACCATACTTGAGTTCACACAAGATATAGAAATTGGTTATAATGGGTCAAGCACAGCCTTGCCAAATGAAATCATCGAGTATCACGGGCTAATGAGTGATGAACGCTACAAAACAGAAAATATTATTTTGCCTAGACGTTTTTCATATGTTCATTTTTACCCGCTACAAACTAAAAAATTTAGTAACGCTATTTATTTCATAAAAAGAACCAGCCTATCTTTAGTTAATATCCAGCGCATTGATACAGCATTGAATCACCATTATGTTTTAAGCTTTAAAAATATCACTCCTGCGAACAATGCTGCAGAGGCCGGGTTTTCAGAAATTTCTATTAGAGCTGTAGGCCGTCGAGGCGGTTTTTCTGATATAAAAATTCCGCAATTTATTGAACTTTTGAAGACTGCGGGTATTAATGTTATTTTGCCCTAATGGCTTATTTCTGAATAATTCAGACTTGTCATTCTTCTAGACAGTTAAGTGTTTTTTACATTCACAAGCATCTGAATTTCTTCACAACTCGAATAGTTTCGATATGACGTGGAACAACTTCTGCATTAAATCCCAGAGTTGGCAGAGCTAAAAAAGGAATATTCACGTGAGTTCAAAGATTTCGGCTCATATTAAAATATTAATCGCAATTTTAGTAGCCTCGTCATTTGTTGCAAAACCAGCCATTGCCAATCCTGATTTGATTGAACCTAATGCGGCTCAAATGGTTATTAAGGCCCCTTTAGCCCCAGGCAAAGAAGCTGTTATCACTGTTACGGAGCAACAGGAAACCACTCCAGAACAAATACAGGATCTCCTACGCAATTCACAGACCCAAAAATCAGATATTATCGTCAGTACCGACCAAGAATCGGTTGTTGAAGCCGTACTGCAGGCCACATCAAGCCCAAGCGACAAAAGACTACTGCGCTTTATCCCAATAGGGAAATTAGCCCACGCAAGTGAAAAAATTGCCTCTAGCTTTAAAGCCTATTATGCCAGAGCAAAAAATACCCTTTTGAATGATCGAATTGGTTTAACGGTTTTAACCATCACAGTTGGCTACGACACTCTTATCTGGATAAATTCAGCTTCTTTTAATCTACAACAAAAAAGCAGTATGACGATTATGAATCTGATTATGGCGGCCACTTTCGGCCTAGATCGCGATTTGTGGTCTGCAATAAAAAGCCCCATAAAAACCAAACTGATCAGTGTCTTTGATACTTTTTTGATGAAGCAAAGGCTCACAAAATTTAAATCTTTAACCGGTCAGTTTTTATCGGGCATAGCTTTAGGAATTGGTGTACAAGTCATTCGCACAGGTTTGCTATCGCTTGACCACATTTCAGATGCCCTGAGCACCTCGGATTTTTGGCTGACAGCGGCCAAAATCAGTGGGCTTATTACCCTTACCAGCTTTGGTTGGACCGAGATGTTCAGCTCTATCGACGCCGAAAAAAAACCTATCGCCAAAATGATGATGAAACGCATTGGCGAAATGCGTGGATTGATTCTAGGACAGCTCGCCAGTATCAGTATGGTTTTGCAACCTGAAGTCTATGGCCACATTCCGGTAATAACTTTTTTAATTCATGGCAGCCTGGGTTTATTGGTTATAGCAAACGCCGACCAGATTATTAATTTTTTAGAAACCAATGCAACTGTAAATCGCATTTACAGAAAAGTTCAGACTTTTGAGAATTTTATTAATAAAAGTTTTCGATTCAAATCCAGTCAGACTTCAGGTGCGGGCACCATGTCTTGCAAAAGTCTATTTCTCTAATTTATTTTTCTAGTTCTTCGCCTGCCAAATATTTATCAACATAATAATGAGCAATATAAATCACTGGTGTCGCGGCGACCGCAATTAAAAACTTATATGAATAGTTTGAAAAGGCCACATTTAAAAATTCAGAAGTCTGTACTTTTCCAGGCAACCAAAAAGCTATACCGACAATACAAAAACTATCCATTAACTGCGATATGGCTGTAGAGCCCGAAGCTCTTAACCAAAGATACTTCCCATTGGTTTTTTGAAGGAAATATGAAAATACATAGACATCAACAAACTGGCTCATCAAAAAAGCTATTATGCTACCGACAATAATCCACTGAGACTGACCAAAAACTGCATTAAACTGCTCTGCGCTGACCGGAGAAAATGAGGCTGCCGGCACCTGCATAGCGAGTGTTAAAACCACAAAAGCATATACAATAAGTCCTACAGTAATAAATGTTAGTTTTTTTATGCCATCCTTACCGAAATACTCATTAATTAAATCGGTGGCTATTAAAACAATAGGCCAAGGCAAAACGCCCATGCTCATAACAAAAGGACCAATTTGTATCAGTTTACTGCCGATGAGTTCTCCCAAAATAGCATTGGTTATAAAAAAACCAGCAAGCAACAAATACAATTTATTTTTTCGTGACATAATCATAATTAAATCTGTTCGGCGGCCCGAACCATGGCCTCTGAGTCTATCCCATGCTTCTGATAAAGCTCAATGGCATTATACGCACTTTGTCCGAACTCTCCATGCACCCCAAGCGATTTAATTTTAAGATTAATATTACTCTGCGCTAACTGGTGAGTTACAAAAGAGCCGAACCCCAAAAGCACTTGATGATCTTCAGCGGTTACTAGGCGGCCCTCACATTTTTGCAACAAGGGTTTAAGAATATCCAAATCAATTTTGTTCAAGCAATTTTGATTTACAACAATTGATCCGATATTTTTTGTTTTTAACTTATCACTGGCAATTAAAGCCTCGCCCACTAGCGAGCCCGTGGTTAGTAATAAAACATTTTTACCGGATACAGAGTTATTTTTTAAAACTTGCGGTGCCGCTAACTTATAGGAAATTTTATTTTCGTCGGTTTTAAAAGATTTTGGGAAATTTTCGCGACCTAAAAAGAAAATAGAAGAGTTGGTTTTTTTACCGGAGACTCGGGCTGCAGCAAATTTTTCAATAACCTCAGTCATCAGCACTTCAGCCTCTTCGCTAGACGACAGCGAATATAAATCCACACCGGGAATGGTTGCCAGCATCGACATATAGCTTAGCGCCTGGTGAGAGGCACCATCAGCCGCATCCTGAAACCCCGTATGCGAGAACTCTCCGATGATCGGAGCTTCTGACAGCATCGCCATAGTTATTGGCAGCGCGCCCTTAGTAACCCCGAATTGGGCAAATGTATCCACAACCGGAATATAGCCTTGCTTTGATAAACCGGCAGCTGCTGAAACCATATTGCTTTCGGCTACACCCACATCAATTGAAGCCTGCGGAAATTCTTTTCTAAAGCCAGCAACGCCGGTTGAGCCTGGAAGATCGGAGGTAACTGAAATAACCGGCAAGCCTTTTTTAAAAGCGGCAACCATAGCTTTTGAAATACCTAATTGAATTTTTTCGCCTGTATCTGGTTTGGCTCTAGCTTTAATTTCTTTCTCTAAAATTACAAGTTCGTCAATCCAAGACTGAAATACGACTGGCACTTGATCAGAGCCATAAATTTCTTTAATAAATTCCGGTAATTCAGTTGGAGATTTACAAGGAAACCCATGCCCGCCGCTGGCAGATTCGGCCGTTTTTTTTGTGCCTATACCTTTTATAGTTTTGGCCCAAACAGCCACAGGTTGTTCGGGATTCTGCAATGCCGATTTTTGCGCAGATTCTAATACGGCCGCACAGGCCTGCAAGTCATTTCCATTTTCTAATCTGATAACTCTCCAGCCCAAAGACTCAAGAGAGCTAAAAGTCGGATTCATGGAAAAAGAATCTTGATCAATACGTCCCGATAGTTTGGTGTTGTTATCTGTAATGATCAAAACAAACGGCGACATTCTGCCTTTTTTTGCCAGGCCTGCAACTGCCGCCATGGCTTCTTTAGCTTCGCCTTCCATTGCCGCACCATCTGATAAAACACAAAAAGTAATACGCGAAGTATTTCCGGATAACCTATCTGCTAAAGACAAGCCTTGGGCCTGTGGAAAAGCCGAGCCCAAAGGACCATTACTTAAATAAACACCCTCTTCAAAACAATGCACTTCACCATGACCCGTTAAACCACTTTCAATCGAACGAAATTTTTTCAGTGAATTTAAATCAAGTCCCGCCATGCCATAATTCGCCTTAAGAGCATAAAGGCCATTTTCACAGTGGCCGGCATCATTAATAATATGAGCCACATCAAACCAGTTTTTATGCTGGCTTTCCGCTTCATTAAAAATAATCGCATGCAGGGCCGACATCAAATCCGCTAGGGCCGCCGGACCACCATAGTGTGAAGCCGCACCACCTAAAACTGCATACATATCCATCAGCGCAACTAAGGCCCGGGTGGCCTTAGGATCTACAGCGTTAATTTCTCTGCCATTTTGCAATTTTAGAGGGTACGCGAATTGAGGTTTTTTGTTTTCATGGCCGGCTAACTTAACTTTGATATTTAAGGGCTTAATTTGTGTCATAGTTAATTTTTATAGTAGTCATATCACTAGTTCAACTCTTAACATCCAAAGCTATTTTGACTAATAAGCTCTAAATTGCAACCTGGGTGCCCACTTCAATCACACGGTTTTTAGGCAACCCAAAGTACTGTGTCGCGGGCAATTCATTTCTGAAAATAAAGGAAAATAGTTTTTCACGCCATAATGCCATACCCGGTAATTCAGTAGCAAAAATATTTTCGCGACCAATAAAAAAACTGGCTTTATCTTTATCAAAAATAGCATTTGATTCTTTAATTAAATCAAAAACATCGGGAACATTGGGCTTTTCTAGATAACCATAATTGATAATCAATTGATAACTGTTGCTACTGAATTCGTTGATTTGGTATCTTTCAGATTGTTGCAACCTTGGTTTGTTTTTAATATCCACTGAAACAAAAATTAAGTGTTTATGCACCGACCTCAGATGCTCAGCCGTTTGGATTAAGGCTAATGGCACCGAGGAAAGGCTGCGCGCCATAAAAACCCCCACGCCCTCTGGTCGATGAATTTTTTCAGTGCTGAGTTTTGCAAAAAAAACATCTAGAGACATGTGTTTTTCAAATAGTCGTGCGGCCAAAATTTCTCGACCCCTCTTCCAGCTCGACATATAGATAAAGCCGACAATACCTAATAACATTGGAAACCAACCACCCTCTAAAATTTTCAATAGATTCGCGCCCAAAAATGCTAAATCAATAAGGCCGAATACTGTACATAGGGCTGTGGCCGCATAAATATTCCAACCCCAACGGTAAACAGCAACAATATAAAACAATAGAGTCGTTATAATCATCGTCAGCGTTACAGCAATTCCATAAGCAGCTGCTAAATTACTAGAAGTTTTAAACAACAATACCAGCAATATACAGCCTATCATCATAATATAATTAATATTTTTAATATAAATTTGTCCGAATTCTTTTTCAGATGTGTGTGAAATTAATAAGCGCGGCAGATAGCCCTGCTGTACCGCCTGCATTGAAATTGAAAAAACCCCAGTAATAAGCGCTTGCGAGGCAATAGTCGTAGCCAGTGTGGCTAAAAATACTAAAGGATATAGGGACCATGTTGGTGCCATTAAAAAAAAAGGATTGCTGACAGCTCCAGGATTACTGAGCAAATAACTTCCCTGCCCAAAGTAATTAAGTAATAAACATGGCAACACTAAATAAAACCAAGCTTGGCGGATAGGCGCTATACCAAAATGACCCAAGTCTGAGTAAAGGGCTTCTCCTCCGGTGATCACTAGAAATACTGAGCCTAATACAACAAAACCTTGAAACGAGTTTTCTATAAAAAATTGATAAGCATAATAAGGATTTATTGCATTTAATATTTCAAAATTTTGAAATATATTATACGCACCCAAAACACCAATCACCAAAAACCAAATCAAAGTAACCGGTCCAAATATTTTACCCACTGAACCTGTGCCTTTTCTTTGAATTGAAAAAAGTAAAACTATGATCGTAAGCGTAATTGGAATAATATAGGGATCAAACAATGGTGTAATAACCTTTAAACCTTCTATAGCACTCAGTATTGAAATAGCCGGCGTAATAATGCCATCACCATATAAAAAGGCCGCGCCAAATACCCCAAAAAGAACAAAAGCTGTTTTAGACTTTTTAGATAATTCTTTTTTGTGTTTAGAGTTAATCAATGACGTCAGCGCCAGAATACCGCCTTCGCCATTATCATCAGCCCGCAAAATAAAAACCAAATACTTTATTGAAATAACAATAATCAGTGACCAAAAAATCAAAGATAAAATTCCCATAATATTACCCGCATTGGGTAACAAATGCGAATGATGAAAGGCTTCTTTTAATGCATACAGTGGGCTGGTGCCGATATCTCCGTAGACCACACCAAGTGCGCCCAGCGTTAACAATAGTTTATACTTTGAGCTTGTAGGATGCTGAGCTGATTTCATGAGAGCCTCTACCTGTGTGATTTCAGATGTTGAAATTTTAAAATAAATATTTACTAATTATTACAGAACAACTGCTATTTAAACAGCTCTTTATCTCTAAATTGAAAACTGATTTTGCGTGTTAAAAACTGTTGCTTGGATTAGCTGCTTAGTAGCTTAGATCTGAGCAACTTTATTGACTTTCGATTGACAGTTTATCATCTGCATCAATAAAATTTAACATGCAAAATTTATTAACTTCTCAAGAAATTCGCTTAATTCCTAAAATTGATCTGCACCGACATTTAGACTGCTCGATGAGATGGAGCACAATGCTTGAGGTGGCCACTACCCTGAAATTAGACTTTCCCAAAAACCCGGAGCTGCAGCAAAAGCATTTTTTGGTTACAGAGCCCATGCTCAACTTGGGAGCGGTCTTAGGTAAATTTTTAATTGCCCAAAAAGTTTTGGCCAGTGAAGAAATACTTGAGAGACTCGCCTTTGAAGTTTGTGAAGATGCTTTTAATGATGGCGTGCGTATTCTAGAACTTCGTTACGCGCCTACTTTTATTACCGATGGTCATGCAAATTTGACATTTGAAAAAATACATCAGGCTTTTTTAAAAGGCATTGCTCGTGCCAAAAAACAAATGCCCATGGCGGTCGGATTAATCTGTATACTTCAACGTATTCTTCCCTTAAAAAAAGTTGAACATGTAACTCAATTTGCAATTGAAAATAAAAATACTTTTTTAGCACTAGATCTTGCCGATAACGAAGATGGATTTGAACCCAAACACTTTGCACCTTATTTTGAAATGGGCCGCAAAGCCGGCTTAAGAACCACTATTCATTCTGGTGAGGCACCTAGCTCAAAAGCTTGTCAGTGGATTCGTGACTCAATAGATATTCTCGGGGCAGAGCGCATTGGCCATGGCGTGCAGGCCATTAATGATCCAAAATTAATCGAGTTGCTGATCAGTAAAAACATCCCGCTTGAAGTCTGCCCCTATAGCAATTATTTAACGCAAGCCTTTAGCACTTTTCAAAATCATCCCTTAAAAAAATTATTTGATCTTGGCGTTCCACTAAGCCTGGGCTCTGATGATCCCGGCATGTTTGCGTCGACTTTATCCGATGATTATTACTTGGCGCACCGTTATCAAAACTTTAGCCTTGAAGATTTCAAAAAGTGTAATGCCACAGCTTACCAGCATTCATTTATTTCAGAACAGGAAAAATCGAAAGTATGGAAAACTTAATCCAATTTTATCCGGAAATTAAACCCTTCAAAACCGAATATCTGAAAGTTTCTGAACTTCATACATTGCATATTGAACAATGCGGAAATCCCAAAGGGCGCCCGATTTTATTTTTACATGGCGGCCCCGGTGGCGGCATACACGAAGATCATCGACGTTTTTTTGACCCCGATCACTATCGCATTATCCTATTTGACCAACGCGGCTGTGGAAAATCCACTCCCGTGGCTGAACTAAATGAAAACACCACTTGGGATTTAGTCGGTGATATCGAAAAAATACGCAGTCACCTTGATATTCAAGACTGGATTATATTCGGTGGCAGTTGGGGCTCTACTCTTGCACTAGCTTATGCTGTAACCCATGCAGATAAAGTAAAGGCTCTGATTTTAAGAGGAATTTTTTTATGTCGACCTTCAGAAATTAAGTGGTTTTATCAGTTTGGAGCTTCTGAAATTTTTCCCGATGTTTGGGAAAGTTATTACAATCATATTCCAGCTGAGGAACGTCATGACTTTATTTCGGCCTATTACAAACGATTGACCCACACAGATGCAAAGCTGCGCCTGACCGCAGCCAAGGTGTGGAGCAAGTGGGAGGCCGCAACAAGCCGGCTATTCGTAGATTTGAAATCAATTGAAGAGTTTGATAACCCTACATTCGCATTGCAATTTGCTCGCATTGAGTGCCATTATTTTGCAAATAATTCATTTTTTAAAACTGACAACTACCTTATTGAAAATATTACAAAAATAAAACACATCCCGACGACAATTATTCAAGGTCGCTACGATGTGGTCTGTCCGGTTCGCAGCGCTTGGGACCTTTATCAGGCATTTCCGGAGGCAAAATTACATATTATTGCAGACTCAGGGCATGCCGCCGGAGAACCCGGAATACGTTCAAAGCTGATTGAAACCACTAACCACTATAGGGATTTAAAATAGAAATTGCTAAAATATCAGGCTCATAAGCTTTTCTTATGAGCCTCATACTTTTCTTTGTTTTGAGTTTTTCCATCAAAAGAGATTAATTACCTCCAGCGCGGGCGGGGGCCAGCGGATAGATTTCAGCTATTCAATTTTTGAAGCAATATCGGGGGGAAAGTCATGAAGACAAATCATAATATAAAATGTGTAAAATGGATGTTACTAGCTGCCTCTATTTCTTTGCTGGCCGCTTGCTCAAAAGATGATGGTGGCAAAACTCCAAGTCCAAGTGAATCCAATCTTATGGCTCGAAATATTGTGGGTGGCACTGAAGCTTCAGATGACTTTCAGAAAAAAAATGGCCTAGTTGCACTGATTATTCAGAAAGAAAATACCCAAGGTATTTGCACGGGCACGTTAATTTCAAAAAAAATTATCTTAACCGCAGCTCACTGTCTTGATAGCTCCACTTCTCCAGTTAAATCTATTGCGGTTATATTCACGCAAAGTGTCGCACAGGCCAATCGAGAAAACGTGCGCTTTGGAGTGCATGGTCGAGTACACGAACTATATGGCACATCGTTTGGGGGCCAAGGCGCCTGGAACGATATTGCTCTCATCAAATTAGATCAAGATGCTCCAGCCGATTTTAATTTTTCTGAACTTACTTCAGCTCTTTCTGCTCCTTTGGCTGAAAAAACTCTGCTTGTACAAGCTGGTTTCGGCAGAACAGAAGCCTCACGTACACCTGCATCAGGTACAACAGGTACTTTGAAACATGTCGATGGTATCGAGGTGCTAGGCATAGTAAATGATGGCAAAGAATTACTTCTTAAAGAAGACGGCAAAGGCTCTTGCAATGGCGATTCAGGCGGCCCTGCTTTTGTAAGCTCCCCTAATGGAAAATTAATTCAAGTGGGTATCAACAGTCGTGGTAATGACAAAGATACTTGCATCGGAGAAGGTGTCTTCACTAACGTAGCGGCCCACCTTGATTGGATTAAAAGGAATTCAGATTTATTGATGGCTGCTGTAGAGCCTAAATAAGATCTTTAATTACACTCACAACTGCCTCTGCATTATCGAGCCATAGCCGATGTCCGCCAGAAATTTTTTTGTAATCCAGAAGTACGGCTTTGTTTTTCATATTTTTGGCAATCTCACAATACTTTTGATCACGATCACCCACCACCCAGGTAACTTTATAATTGTTCTGTTTAATAATATCTGAAAAATCCTCTTGCTCTCCCAAGGACCATTTAACTAAGCTTTCTTTAAGTTTAAACAAGTCATAATCCTTAAGCTCGCGCTTAGGTTCCTCTTTCGAAGCTTTAAAAATGGGCTGAGAATACCATTCCATTAAAAAACTTTCCCAATTTTCTGCATTTATTTTGTCAGACCATTTTCTATCACTTGCAACTCGTTGTTTTCTCTCTTGATCCGCCGTAACTGGCAGCCCAGGGTTTGTGGAAAGAAAAATATAATGATCAAATAACCCAGAATTTTTTTTTAAAAGCTGCAGGCCAAGCCGACCACCCATTGAATAGCCAAGAAATATTTTCTTAGCTTCAAAAGAACTAAATGAATTCTCTTGTTGTTGATCCTTAGAAAACAAATCTTCAGCTACAAAATTAACATTTATTAACTTATTTTTAACTAAATTCCAATCCGAAGCGCTCCCCAAAAATCCATGAATGGCATAAATCAAAGTGTTTGGCATAGCTTTTCCCATTCATCCCAAAACAGTTGAGTCTGTTCAGCTTCTGGTAAAACTTCAACTATGTTGAATGGAGTATTGAGTGCCGCGAGTTTTTTTAGGTCTGTTACATCAGACACCTGTAGGTAATTCCATTCCCACATTTGAGCCCAATGATAAAATTTTGTTGTATGAGCATTAATAAAGTTATCATTTTTATCTGATTTTTTATTAAAAACCCTTCTAAAAATCTGCCCACCGAAATTATTAAGAACGACGATATGACGTTGATTTTGGTTCAGTTGTGATTTTAAACCCAGCGCTGCTAAGTCGTACATGGCGGTTAAATCACCAACATAGCAAAAAGATTTTTTTAAATTCTCTGACCAGCCCAAATAGCTTGAAACCTGTCCATCAATGCCGTTCGCACCGCGATTAGCACTTACATTCTTCGACTGAGCATTAGCAAAATGATCCCAATTTCTAATGGGAAGCGAATTCCCCAAATACACTGCATTTGTTGTTACAACCTCAGACAATTGTTTTGTTAAACTCTGCTCGCTCATTGGGTATTTAATGAGTAAACTTTCTTTTGCCATCTGAAGTTTATAGTCTGATTCTTTAATTTTTTGTAACTTGTCTGTCGAAAATTCAAATTTCGCTTCAAGTTTATCGATTCCAATCAAAACAGATTCTCTCGATAGCCCCGAAAACGGCAAGTCGCTATAATTCGTTACTGGTATATTTTTAAATTCATACTCTAAGTCGCGCCAGAACCTTAAGGTGGGTACACCGCCAATCCGAATAACCGAATCACATAGTTTTAATTTTATAATTTGTTTAATTAAGGACTCTGATGACTCAAGAATATAATTCTTAATTTCAGATACGTGCTTTAGCTGACTGAGAGTTTCAGCATAAACCGGGGCTTTAATTTTTAAAATAAAATCAACAACCAAATTGTTATATTGCTGTGGAATTTCGCCAAGAATAATTAGTGGACTGATCAATCCTTTTATCGAAAATTTTATATTTTCAGAAATTGACGACTCAGGTATTTCTAAGCTGGTTTTTATTAAAGCTGTGCTCTGCAGATCCATCAAAGGCTCGTCATAGGCCACGTTCAGATGAAGTGGTTTTTTCAGGCTCCATCTGAAACTAAAATTTTGAGTAAAGACGTCCAAATCATAAACTGATTCAACATAGTTTGAAAATAAGCCAACCTGTTCGATAGTTTGCGGAGAGCCCGTTCCTCTATAGCTTTTAGGGCGATCTGCTGTTATCAGAATTAGCGGTAAACCCTGATAATACGACTCAATAGTAGCCGCTAAAAGCTCTGCCGCCGCTGTGCCCGAGGTTGTGATAACAGCTACTGGTTTTTTTATGCTTTTAATAAGTCCCAATGCAAAAAAGGAGGCACTTCGCTCTTCAAAATAGCTGTATATTTTAAAATTTTCATTCTGTAGAGCTAAAACCAATGGAGCATTACGAGCACCTGCACAAATGACCAATGTGTCAACGCCAGCCTGTTTTAAAAATGAAAATAAATGCAAAGAAAGATCAAAATTAGTCAAGATTCAGCCCCAACATTTTTTTTACAGAATCACGCTTGTTTTGTGATTCTGTTAATTCTAATTCGTACTTACTTTCAGGGGTTACACCACATCCTGAAAACACCTGAACTTTATCTTTGGCAAATGTCATATTTCGAATAGCAACGACACAATAAACCGCATCTTTTTCGACAATCGCAAAGGGTGCGGCAAATGACATTCTTTCTTTTTGCAGACTAAACTGCGAAAACTCTTTTAGTTTGGCTGCATCATACGGATATAGGCCCATGGCCGACGTCGGATGCAATATATTAATAACTTCAAAGGCCTGTTCAACACTGTCGATTTCAATTTGAAACTCTGTCATTAAATGTAATAGATATCTAAGCTCTAAAACATCAGTTTCGCCCTGGATAGCTTTAGACTTAAAATTCAGAGCACTCAGTTTGTCTACGATGTCGTCGATAACGATTTGGTGTTCATTTTGAATTTTTTTATCATGTAATATTTTTTCGTAGGCCTCATCAGCTTTGGTGTAGGTTCCCGCAAGTGCCACCGTATGAAGTTGCCGATCGGTTTTAGTCCATTGCGCCAGCACTTCAGGCGTATGCCCGATCATCCCGGATGAATTATCAAAAAAACCATAAGACCAACCAAAATTTTTATTTTGAAGCAGGTTCTGCATACACCAAAGCAGATTTTCTGATAAAAAAAGAACCTCACCATGCTGCCTGATTATCGGCACTGTTTTAGAAAGTTTTTGTTCTATAAAATTCTGCTGACTCCAATCAAACTGGGTTCGGAACTGGGTTTCATTCGGTACTTGCCAAGTAATATCTGGTCGTTTTGCTTCTATTTTCGATAAAAGGTATATAAATTCTTCCCTATCAAAAGTATAAGATTTTGCACTAGAATAAACAGGTTTTTGAGGTGTGCCCGATGCTGTGTCTAAAAAATCCCAGAAATTCGGACTATAAAGCAATGTAGAGTCATTCAAATGGCCAATTTCACCTAAACTGTGCCTTGTAAAGGGGCCAACCATGATCTTGAACAGATCTGGCCCGATTTGCAGAAAGGCGCCGCAAGTTAAAAAGTCTTTAATGTTCAAGTCTGACATGATACTTTTCCTTACCACAGTACGAATCGATTGTGGTATGAAAAACACTTAAAAAAAATAGGTGAAATCTAAAAAAATGGTAACTGCATGATCGTTGAACTTGGCAAAATACAAATTGGTGGACCGCGTTTTACGGTTATAGCAGGTCCCTGTTCAATTGAGTCCGAAACTCAATTTCTGACTACTGCAGAGGCCGTTAAAAAATCAGGCGCCAGTGTACTTCGCGGTGGTATCTGGAAAATGCGCACATCTGAGAAATCATTTCAGGGTTTGGGGCGCGACTCCTTTAACTTCATTAATAAAGTCAAAGCACACGTGGATTTGCCTTTAATTTCAGAAATAACCGACATCCGGCAAATCGAAGAACTGGCCCCTGTTGTTGACGCCTATCAAGTAGGCGCCCGGAATATGCATAACTACTCGTTGTTAAAAGAACTGGGAAGACAGCCAAAACCGGTTCTGCTGAAAAGAAGTTTTTCTGGCTTTGTTGATGAATGGCTAAAAGCCGCCGACTATATTACGGCCAGTGGCAACACTCAGGTTATTTTATGTGAGCGAGGAATTCGAACTTTTGAAACCGCAACTCGTAACACACTGGATTTAAACTCGGTGGTTTATGTAAAAAAAC
The DNA here is from genome assembly GCA_038042235.1 of Bdellovibrionota bacterium. GTDB lineage: Bacteria > Bdellovibrionota > Bdellovibrionia > Bdellovibrionales > Bdellovibrionaceae > Pseudobdellovibrio. Next base: position 14,061 of record JBBTEQ010000017.1, read on the forward strand.
ACTCAGGCCTTCCGGTCATAGTGGACCCCTCACATGCCGTAGGAGTTTCAGACCTTGTGCCGCAACTCTGTTATGCCTCTGCCGCAGCCGGCGCTGATGGCATTATGGTTGAGGTTCACCCAAGCCCTAAGGACGCCCTGTCTGACGGTTTTCAGGCACTGACGCCCAAAAATTTTGAAACTATGATGCTACAGCTTGAAAAAGTTTTAAATGCCTTTGATAGAGGTTTAAATAAATTATGAGCCATTCTACCAACACTACACATACTACCAAGCCTAATCCAAAACCCAATCCTGAGCTAATTCGCTCAATGTTTTCTAAAGTGGCGTCTCGTTATGACCGCGCTAATTCGGTTTTATCAATTGGTATTCACCACCTTTGGAGAAAAAAATTAGTCGAATTATCCGGCGCTAAATCTGGCGATAAAATTTTAGACTGCGCCACCGGAACCGGCGATCTGGCCCTGGCCTTTAAAAAAGCCGTAGGAACAACTGGCGAGGTAACGGGTACAGATTTTTGTGCTGATATGTTAATGTCTGCTCCAGCAAAAGCGCAAAAAAAAGCTCTCGCGGTTAAATTTGAACAAGCCGATGTTACGAATTTACAATACACCGATAAACAATTTGATATCGTCAGCATCTCTTTCGGAATCAGAAATGTCAGCGATCCCGTTAAAGCTCTGCAAGAAATGTCGCGGGTTTCTAAATCGGGTGGACGCGTGATGATTCTTGAGTTCGGGCAAATGCAAACTCCAATTATTAAAGACCTTTATAATCTCTATTCCGAAAAAGTTCTGCCCAAAATCGGTGGCTTTGTGACAGGTCAAAAAGAAGCCTACGATTATTTACAAAAATCTTCTGCGGCCTTTCCTTGTCGCGAGGAATTCTTAGCTTTAATGAAAAAAACTAACAGCTTTAGCGAAGTCCACTTTACGCCAGTTAGTTTTGGAATTGCGTATATATATAATGGAGTTGTTAAATAATTTTTTAATTACTAACTGAGGGGTTGTAAAATGAAATTTTTAATATTGTTTTTTACTCTAATAAATCTGAATGTTGCGTTTAGTAAAACCTTTGTTGCGCCATCACAAATACAGCTTCAAGTCCTGCCACTTTACTATGGAAGTGAATTTTTGGCTGGATATCAAAACCATTCTCTTAAAAACGAAGAGCTTAAAAATAAACTTTTTTTAATACTTAGCGGTGGACATATTAAAAATGCCAATGCCGCCGATACGATTACTCCAAGCTGCAATACTACCAATTTAAAAAGAATTTTTTCACGACCACTTTCGACGGCCGGCAAATGCATTCAACATCTAGCCTTAGGTTACGATAAAGCGCGTCGAGCACTTTTTGGTCAGCTTTATTTAAAAAAATTAGACAATAATACTTATTCAGTAACCGATGTTTATTGCGAAAAAATCTACACTGATGCTGACTTTGGCGGTGCGCTAACTTTCGGTCCGGGGCTTGTACCTAACTCAGGAAATATTATTAATACCGAGCACACCTGGCCACAAAGCCGATTTACAGGACGCTTTTCACGTGATTTACAAAAGTCTGACTTGCATCACCTATTCCCAACAGATTCAGAAATGAATGCGCGTCGTGGTTCATTAAGATTCGGCAATGTGGCCAGAGATCTCGAAAACTTGAGATGCGCAATCAACCGCACTGGGACACAAGCTGAGGGTGGCGTTGTTTTTCAGGTTCCCAAAGCTCAGCAAGGCAACACGGCCCGCGCCATTTTTTACTTTGCGACTCGTTACCAAATGAAGATATCACCGTCTGAAGAAAAAGCTTTGCGCGTGTGGAATATTGACGACCCAGTTGATGCTGAAGAACTCAGTCGCAATCAGCAGATAGAAACACTACAGGGCAATCGTAATCCTTATGTAGATTTTACTGATTTAGTTGATCGTATTGAAAGCTTTCAATAGCGTGTACTAGACCATTGTCTAATTAAAATAAGCTCATATAAATACCCGCGCACATCTAACCGATATAATTAATATGAAAAAGTACTATGTTATATTAGCAGATCTGGCAATTATACCTCGCTACGTAGCAAAAACCAACCACTCGCT
>JBBTEQ010000018.1:0-19154 GCA_038042235.1 Bdellovibrionota bacterium
GCTGTTAAGCAGCAGATAATCTCAGGCGATCCCGATATTGAAGACCCTGTGGCATTTGCAATGGAGAAACACCTAGAGGCGTTTCTCGTGACAAATTGGAATCAAATGATTCTAAGCAAAGATTTTGATATTTACGAAGAAGAGGGCGAGCCTGTTGGACAGCAGTTTGCGACAGACGCTGGATCGATTGATATTTTAGCAATCAGTAAAGATAAAAAACGTTTGTTGGTTTTAGAACTTAAACGTGGGCGAGCGAGCGATGTCGTTGTTGGTCAAGTACTTCGATATATGGGTTTTGTAAAAGAACAAATTGCAGAAGACGATCAAACGGTTGAGGGTGTTATTATTGCCTTAGAAGATGACCCAAAAATGCGGTGGGCTTTGGTTTCTGTACAGTCGATTACATTTTATAAATACCAAATCAGCTTTAAACTGGTGAAAGGTTAAAATGAGTTCAGTAGGTAAGTCCGAAAGAGTCACGCAAGAAAGAATCATTTCACTTTTTACTAATGAGCTGAACTATAAGTTTTTGGGGGATTGGACTGAGCGTTTAAATAACAGCAACGTCGAAGAAGACATTCTTTCGGCATGCCTCAAAAGCAATGGGTATAACCCAGCACAAATAAGCAGAGCAATTTATATGCTTCGCACAGAGGCGGATAACCACAATAGAACTTTATACGGCAACAATGAGGCGGTTTATAAAATGCTCCGCTACGGTGTGCCCGTTAAGATCGAAGCTGGCAAAGTAACAGACACTGTACATTTGATAAATTGGAGCGAGCCGCTAAAAAATGATTTCTCAATAGCAGAAGAAGTGACTCTTCATGGAAATCACGAACGCAGACCAGATATAGTTTTATATATTAACGGAATAGCCATCGGAGTTTTAGAGTTAAAAAATAGCCGAGTCAGTATTGGTGACGGAATCAGACAGAACTTGTCAAACCAACAGCCAGAGTTTAACCAATGGTTTTTTAGTACGATACAATTTGTATTTGCGGGAAATGACTCTGAGGGTTTGCAATACGGCACAATTGGGACGGAAGAGAAATACTTCTTAAAATGGAAAGAAGACGAAGCCGACAACAAGCGTTTTAAGCTCGACAAGTATTTATTGAAAATGTGTGATAAGAAACGACTGATAGAGCTTATTCACGATTTTGTATTATTTGATAACGGCACAAAGAAATTACCACGGGTGCATCAATACTTCGGAATTAAAGCGGCGCAAGAGCGTGTTCGCCTTCGTGAGGGCGGTATCATCTGGCATACGCAAGGTAGCGGGAAAAGTATTGTGATGGTTATGCTTGCGAAATGGATTCTTGAAAATAATCCCAATGCCAGAGTCGCTGTCATAACTGACCGTGATGAGCTTGATAAACAAATCGAGGGCGTTTTTAGAGCTGCGGGCGAAACAATCAAAAGAACAAATAGCGGCCGTGAGTTGATGGGTCAGCTTGGTCAAGCCACACCTCGACTTTTATGTTCGTTGGTTCATAAGTTCGGAAGAAGAGACGTTGAAAATTTTGATGAATTTATAAAAGAACTAAAAGCGCAACCGACCAAAACAGTTGGTGACATATTTGTTTTCGTGGATGAATGCCATCGAACTCAAAGCGGTAAGTTGCATAAGGTTATGAAAGCGATGATGCCAAATGCAGTATTCGTTGGCTTTACAGGCACACCGTTGTTGAAAAAAGACAAAGAATCAAGCCTTGAGGTTTTTGGTAAGTACATACATACCTACAAATTCAGCGAAGCCGTTGAAGATGAAGTGGTGCTCGATTTAATTTATGAAGCCCGAGACATAGATCAAACTCTTGGTTCGGAAGATAGAGTTGATGCATGGTTTGAAGCCAAGACAAGAGCATTAAACGACTGGCAAAAAGACGAATTGAAAAAGAAGTGGGGGACTATGCAGAAAGTCCTCAGCTCTCGCTCTAGAATGGAAAGAGTTGTAAGTGATATCATTTTTGATTTTAGCGTTAAGCCACGGTTAAACAATGACCGAGGTAATGCAATTTTAGTAGCTTCTACAATCTATGAAGCCTGTAAGTATTTCCAGCTGCTTCAGAAAACGGAATTTAGAGATACTTGTGCGATTATAACTTCTTACAATCCACATACCAAGGATGTCACAAAAGAAGAAACTGGCGCTAATACAGAAACTGATAAGCAGTATATTTATAACACTTATACAGAGTTGTTGGAAGATGTTGAACCACTAGCGGACATGAGTAAAACCGAAACTTACGAAGAGCGAGCTAAAAAATTGTTTATAAAAGAGCCCGCTAATATGAAGTTGTTAGTAGTTGTGAGTAAGCTACTAACAGGCTTTGATGCCCCATCGTGTACATATCTCTATATTGATAAGAGCATGGAAGATCACGGACTCTTTCAGGCTATTTGCCGAACGAATCGGCTCGACGGAGAAGATAAAGATTTTGGCTACATTGTTGATTACAAAGATTTATTTAAAAAAGTTGAAAATGCTATTGCGGTTTACAGCTCTGAACTAGATACCAGTTCTGGTGGCGGGGACCCGCAAATTTTACTTCAAGACAGATTAAAAAAAGGTCGTGAACGTTTAGATGAAGCAGTTGAAAGCTTAGTTCTTCTATGTGAACCAGTTGAATCACCTAAGGCAGACTTACAGTTTATTCATTACTTCTGCGGTAACACCGAAATTCCAACTGACTTGAAAGAGCGAGAGCCTCGCCGAGCAGGGCTTTATAAAAGTACCGCTTCTCTTGTTCGCGCTTTTTCAAATATAGCAGATGAGCTTGATGCCGCAGGTTACAGCAAAAGTGATATAAACCGCTTAAAACAGCAAGTAGATGATTTTATAAAACTTCGTGAAGTAGTTCGTAAAGCGAGCGGTGAAAGTCTTGATCTGAAAGCGTATGAAGCGGATATGCGCCATTTGATTGATACCTATATTCACGCATCCGAACCTCGGAAGATTTCGCCGTTCGATAATGTGCCGTTGCTTGAGCTTATCGTTAAGAGCGGCATAGCAGATGCAATAGCGACTCAGTTATCAAACATAAAAGACAGTGATGATGCCGTGGCTGAAACAATTGAAAATAATGTTAGAAGTAAAATTATTAAAGAACACCTTAATGACCCTGCTTACTACGATAAGATGTCTTTTTTGCTTGATGAAATTATTGCCGCCAGAAAAGCGAAGGCACTTGAGTATGAAGATTATTTAAAAAAGATTGCTGATTTAGTGAGAAATGTTGAAACAGGCCATTCTGAAGACACACCGACAAGATTAGATACGATGGGAAAGCGTGCCTTATATAATAACTTAGGACAAAATGAAGAAATGGCGCTACAGATTGACGAAAGAGTAAAGCAAGTAAGACCAGATGCTTGGCGGGGCGTTCAAGCACGTGAGCAAGTCATTAAAGCTGCGCTGTATGAGATTCTTCAAGACGAGTCAGAGGTTGAAAGAGTTTTTCTAATTATCAGAGCCCAGCGGGAGTATTAGTGGTTGAAGAACTAAAGTTAGGTGAAATTTCAGTTGAGGTGGTACAGAAAGATATTAAAAATATCCATTTGAGCGTTTATCCTCCAACTGGCAAAGTTCGCATATCAGCACCGCTCAGAATGAAGTTTGATGCCATTCGTATGTTTGCACTTTCAAAACTCTCTTGGATTAAATCAAAACAGAAAAAGTTGAATAATCAAAAACGTGAATCGCAACGTGAATTTATTGATCGTGAAAGTCATTACTTATGGGGACGGCGTTATCTTTTAAACATTGTTGAGAGCGTACAATCACCACGAGTTGAGCTAAAACACGACAAGATAGTACTTCATGTAAAACAAAAAAGCTCTCGACGTACAATGGAAGCACTTGTTGAGCAGTGGTATCGTGACCTGATAAAAGAAGAAGCACCCGAGATAATAGCCAAGTGGGAACCTATCCTAGGTGTTAAGGTGAAGCGAGTATTTGTTCAGTTGATGAAGACCAAGTGGGGAAGCTGTAGCCCGAAGACAGCAAGTGTTCGTTTAAATACGGAGTTAGCCCGCAAGCCGAAAGAATTTCTTGAATATATCATTGTACATGAAATGACTCATTTACGAGTACCGACTCACAACGCCCGATTTGCAAGTATAATGGATCAAAATATGCCTAACTGGCGACAATATAGAGATGAGTTGAATCGCTTACCTCTACGCGATGTTACTTGGAGTTAGATGATACCTTTGGAAAGAAGAAAGACTATCGTTTTAAATGGAAAAGGCTAAGATGAAAACAGAATTAACCAAAGAAGATAAACAGCGAGCTGGGCATCAAGAAATTCAAGGTGAGACGATTGCTAAGTTTGAGTTTTTTGAGCAGGGCTATAATCCTTATTCTCGATATTTAGATGTTGATAAGGTTGACCTCGTGCTTCGTAAGCGTCAAGGGACTGTAGTTGAGTATAAAGAAGTACAAGTAAAATATGGTCGCCTTTATGACACTGGACCAGTTTGGCAAAAGAAATTATTCGATATGACTTCTTGGCGTATGTTAAAGCCCGAAGAGTTTGCCAGTGCCCATAGTAATTTGTTCATCGCATATGTTTTGGCGCATCCGAATGGTTACAAGGGAGACATTTTTATATTTCCTGCAAAAACATTTCATCAACTGGTTAAATCTTGTATTCAGGGTAAGTCTAAACAGGGCGATTATGCCAAGATGTTAATTTCCCGTGCTGTTAATACTGATCGTTGGTTTATATGGCGCAAAACTAGGTTTGAAGTTGTTGATAAGGATTCTGCGATTGAGGTTACGCAATACAGACGAAACTTTGAGCTGAGTAATTAGCGGGTATGGGTGGAGCATCGACTTTATTATATGGACTCTACGGCGCAACCTTACTCAATCAGTTGCCGTCTAACAGCAATTGCAGTAAATGCTTTATTTCCAGAAGGTCTTGCTAAATCAATCACAAGACTCTCAAGAGTAGTTAAATACTTACGTTTTACTTTTAAAATTAAAAATCTATCCCATTTATTTTTATGACGATTTTTTCGATGAATTAACATACGACGCCAGCCTTGCTGCGAGCTTTTACCGACGTAATAAAGAGTACTTCGTTTGTATAAAAGATATAAAATACCCTCATTAGATTTAAGAACAAATTTTTTGTCTAACGCACTCGCAATTTTCGCAGTTTTAGCCTCAAGAACAAAAGCAGAGGCTGCCAACACAAAGGTCTTATACTTTTTTCTCTGCATGTGCGGAGATATGTATCTGGTTTTCATTATCTTTTACGTCATTTTTTAAGTATTGAGTCTAAAATATCGTCTGCCCCTAAAACCTGATCTCTAACTATTTCAAATAGTTCCCAACGTCCGATAACACGAGGAAATGGCAATATCGGTTTTAAAAAATTATCTGTAATGCTTATAGATACTTCGCTGTTCCATGTTGGAACCTCAAATTCATCGACATCTTTGTAGTGATACTCGCAAACAGCTAAAGTTTTTCCATCAAATTGCGCAGTGAACGCCTGATTTACAGTAGCTGTCATCTCAAGTCTTTGCGGGTTCACGGCTTCTTCCCAAAGCAATTGTTTAGATTTTGTTAATTTTATAAGTTTATCGACTGCCTTTTGAGCCTTATCTTTATCCATTCCTAATCTCCCAATTTTCATCAGTAATTTTATTTTCAATATCCACAATGAGGCCATCTATTCTCTCGTTAAAGCGTACAGCTTTGTCGGCTGTCAGAGTGAAATTAAGCGCCCACCAGATATCAAATCTATCGGCCAGTATATTCAATTTTTCAGTTCTGCTTTCAATTTTACCACTCAGACTTTTCAAATGGACACTGGCAATAACGAGTTGCTTTCTTATCCCAAGTTCCTCGTCTTTAAATGTTCCCGAAAGATACTTCCTAATTTCTTTTGAGCAGTTTTTAAGTCCTTTAAGATTAGCAGGTATCGTTTCAATAAATTTGTACCTACGACGCATTTGCCGTACTTTTATCGCCAGATAAATTGTTATTAAAAAGCCTATAACTGATAGGATATCTGAAAGGCGTGAAAGCTCTGTCCAACCCACTTATGCCTCTCTAATTAACTCTTTTAAAGCCTTTTCGATTTTACTTTGATATTTCCTGGAATCGGCTCCTACTTCAAACATCTTTAGACTTTCACACTGATTATCAACGCTTCGGAATTTAGCCAAAAGTAAATCCATTTGTTTTACCATTGAGTCATACTCACTTATTAAATGTATCATTCGCTTTTTCGGTTCTTCCATTATTCCCCCTACAGCATTCAAAATGCCTTTTAATAGATTTTAAAGTCCTGAATTAAACATAGACGCAATTAGTTATCAAGGTTGACTTTCTTACCACTGGTAAGATAATCTTACCACACAGGGAGGCACCACTATGAATTTACAACACATCAGACAAGTATTATTGGACGTTTTAAAAGAAGTGCAAACTTTGAGTGGCCGAGAATGGGTTGATATACCGACTACTGCTAAGCCGATATACGACGTTAGTGGATTTGACTCAGTCCTTTCGGTTGAGGCCTCCGCTATGGTTGAACACAGGCTCGGCGGATACAAACTAACACCTTGTTCTGTTTTTCACGATGGCACAAACGCTCTATCAATAGACGAAATCGCCCAAAATATTCAATTACAATTACCTAAAATTCAGGAGGCAAAATGAACATAACAGCTGATCGCCTTAGAAGCGCAAGAGAACATGCAGGTTTATCGCAAGGCCAAGTAGCCAAAATGTTAGATATGCACCGACCTACAATTTCCGAAATAGAGGCTGGCCGAAGAAAAGTTTCAACTGAAGAACTTACGGAGTTTGCAAAATTATATGATGTTTCCGTGGCATGGCTAACTGGCACAGAAGCAACAGAACAAAACCTTAACGATAAAGTATTACTTGCAGCACGCGACTTAACCAAACTCAAGAAAGATGATCTTGAGAAAGTGCTGAAGTTACTGGAGAGCATGCGGGGAAGTTCTTAATGGGTAGTAGAACGATCGATTTAGCTCGTGAAGCTGTACTTGCTGCCGCTCGGTTGCGTGCCGAACAAGGATTAAGTCCTAGCGTAGGTATTTGTCCTTTCGACTTATCACAAGAGCTGGGGGTTTCTGCACGCCTAGTTAACTACCCATCTCTTGAGGGTATGTACTCTCCAAGCCCTCGCCCAGCAATACTCGTTAATGCGGAAAGACCCGCAGGTCGCCGCCGATATTCATGCGGTCATGAACTTGGTCATCACGTTTTTAAACACGGTTTTAGATTGGATGAGCTTGATGACAGTAACTCTTCTTCTTCAAGCCCTGAGGAATTCCTAGCGCAAAGATTTTCTGCTGCGCTTTTAATGCCTACATTGGCAGTAAATTCGGCTTTCGCAAGACGAGGCTGGTCGCCTGCAACTGCTCAACCAGAACATTTTTTTGTAATCGCACAAGAGCTTGGTGTTGGCTATACAACGCTTCTTTTTCACCAAGAGTTAAATTTACAGCAGCTCACAAAATCACGAGCCACAGGCCTAAGAGATATTTCTATCCCGCAAATTCGCTCTACAGTTGCTGGATTTTCACCGCAACATGATGTGTTTTATGTCGATGACCATTGGCTGCGTGAGTCGGTCGATGTTGAAGTCGGCGATGTACTTATCGTACCTCAGGGCAGCTTATTAGACGGAGACTGCGCAACTCTAGCGAGTTCCCCTAAACCACATGCTATCGCAGTCGAACCTGGTACCTGCTTTATTACATTACCTAGTAACAAAAAAATTCTACTTCGAGTTAGCCGCCGCAATTTCATCGGTTTAGCAAGACATAGATTTATCGCGGAGGTCGAAGATGACGTATAAGCAATTCATTGAAGAACCTAATCTTTCAACCGCTTGGGCAGCTTCGCTCAAGTCGGCCTACGCAGAAGGCAAACAGGATGTGGTCCCTCTCGTAGTTTCTATAACAGGCTTCGACGATTCAGGAAAAGTAATTGAAGACCCCAGCATACGTGCTGCTCTCGATCAATACTTAGCCGCAACTGGCGACCAAACTGTTGAGACTGTAGCAAATACCATCTTCCCTATTTCGATGTGGAATCGCAACGCACCTCGAGCGCAACTTTTTGAAAGATACTCGCGTATGTTTTCCCGACTTCAAGCCGCATCAACAAAAAACAGACACGGTGTTTACTTCCAAAGAATGATCGAAGGGGGTCGCGCCTCTAACCCAAATCAGCTGGACTATATTATCGACGCTTATTCAAGTAAAGACGGTGTCAGACGCAGCCTGCTCCAAGTCGCTATATTCAATCCCTCATTAGATCACTCAACGACTGGACCTCGCGGCTTTCCTTGCCTACAGCATATTACCTTTTCACCCTCAGGTGATGAGTTGTCTGTTAATGCTTTTTACGCTTTTCAATATATGGTTGAAAAGGCGTATGGAAACTATTTAGGCCTTTGCAGATTAGGTCAGTTCGTGGCACATGAGCTAGATTTGAAACTGACACGGGTTACTTGCTACTCAGGAATCTCAAAGCCTGATGCCAATGTTGGCGATGTTCAACCCATGCTTGATGCGTATGAACGAGTGTTAGCCGAAACCCAAGGAGCGGAATAATTATGGACATTAAAGAATACCAAATACGGGCTACGAACACTGATCAGAATCCACAACTTTTTCAACCACCACAACTAGGACAACCAGCTACACCACAAAAGAATGAATTGATTCCGCTGCTTGGTCTCGTAGGCGAGGTAGGTGGCTTACTTTCAGAGTACAAAAAAATGCTCAGAGATGGCGCTGTACATGAACAATTCAATGAACTTGTTGAAGAAGAGTTAGGTGACATACTTTGGTATATTGCAACTGTTGCCACTAAGTTTGGCTTAGACTTAGATAAAATCGCTCAAAATAATTTAATAAAAACAGAAGATCGATGGCATCCACCAAATGGCCAAAGAACTTTATATGACGTAACTCTTAATGAAAATCAGCAGTTGCCAAGAACATTCTCCTATAAATTTACTCATCAGTCGATTGACGGTGCAGATAAGCTCGTACTCATTGATTGTACGAATGGACAACAGGCAGGTGATCCGCTGACCGATAACTCTTACGAAGATGATGGCTATAGATATCACGACGTAATGCACTTAGCTTTTGTAGCTCATTTTGGATGGTCACCAGTGTTTCGCAAACTTTTGCGCAAACTTGGTAGTATTCAAAAACGTCCTCAAGAGACGGATGAAGGAGAAGATAGCGGACGACCTCAAGTAATTGATGAGGCCATCGTAGCAGCCATTTATGTATATGCTGATAACCATAAATTCTTAAAAGGCGTTGATGCGGTTGACTGGCAACTTTTAAGACACATAAAACAAATGACTGCTAAACTTGAAGTAAAGGATAGAACAACAGGTGAATGGAATTCAGCCATTCTAAATGGAGTTAAAGTTTGGAAGCAGTTAATTGACAACAATGGCGGTATCGTCACTGGAAATTTAGAAACAGGCCAACTCACCTTTACAAAGCTGACATAATATCTGCGGCGGCAACTCTTTCTCTTTCGGACAAATCGTCCCCAATTGCAGACACTATTTTTTTCGGTAATTTAAGTTTCCATTTTGGGGGATACCATTGTGGTAGCGGCTGGAAATTCGTATGAAATTTTTGTTTGATTCGTGAACGACCAGAATTACCTATAAACTCTGGATGCATTACCCGAGCATACTTATCAACTTCACAGAATATGTTTTGGCAATCAATCGGTTGCAGTGGTCGTCCCCATAAAGTTTTAAAAGACAACCCGAGACGCTTGAATTCAGCATCTGCCATCTCTGTAACTGCATGTATAACCTCAGCCTCAGTCAGGCCACCTGTATCTGCAAAACATTTACGTATTCCATCTTTTGCTCCAGGACCTGCTACAACAAATTGGCTTTCGGGAAAATCAATTATCGAACTGTAATTCAAGTCGATAGTAAATTGAAATGCCAAGAAAGCTCCAAGCGAAGGGCAATCAAGTAAAGTATTAAATACATCCGAAAGAGTCTTCGCATTAGCAACCTGTTTGGGCAACTTGTTCTTCATCATGTATTCTATTAAGCGCAAGTGATTACGGTGCTTCCTCGGATTACCAAACGCTGGCGACGGCATAATATATGCGGCGGAGTAAAGAGTTTTACCGCCGTCCATTATCTCATCAAAAACACGAGCGTACTGTTCAAACTTGTATGTCTTCCAAGTTGGAAAGCCTATTTTTTTATTCAAAGTTTCCCAAGTATCTATGCGGTTAAAAATCTTAAACAACATTGCACGAAAAAAAACTTCCTCGGTGCTTTGATCGCCGTCATAAAGAACATTACGAATGAGATATTGACTGACTCTATCCGAAGCACGATATGCATTAGTAAATCTATGAACGGAGAGAACAGGGTCTGTAGTAAATGGTGGTTGCTCTCCAACCACTCTCTGCATGAAAATATCTTGCCGCATAGTCGCAAAACGCCAGTAAGTATCGAATACTGGCGTTGCAACTAAAGTATTACCTGCGGCTATCTTTATATGTCTTTTTTTAAAAGTGGATTGTGATTGGACGTTTTCAGACTTAGACGCCATATTTCCCCCTCATGTAAAAACTATAACTTTAAAATTATACTTTTAATTATATAACTTTAACATTACAGTATTGTTTATGAGTGGCAAGAGTAAAATGAATGGCGGTCGTCAAAAGCGATCTCCAAAAACCAAGTTAAGATTTGACGAGCTTCTAGGCGATCGCTCAATCAGCCAACTTGCACGGACCATGAATATTACCTATACACAACTTTATCCATATAAGAAAAAGGGAGCCAACCCTACTCTATTGGCACTTGAAGAACTTGCTAACGGCCTCACAAAATTAAGAGGAGAGCCTGTTGAAATAACCGATCTGCTGGAGACCATTGGCAGCTCACAAAAAAATAAGGCCAGAAAAGTATAATGCATAACGAATCAGAAATTGAAATCTATAAGCAACATCGAGCCTCTCAAGATAAGTATATTTATTTTCTATTAGCTGCGGCGGGCGCAGGAATTGGCTTTGCCCTTAATCAAACTAAGGGAGCAGCTCTTTCATTATATCAATATCCTTTAGCTTTTGCTGTGTTATCATGGGGCATCAGTTTTTATGCGGGCTGCAAAAACTCAAGTTATATAAATGGCATCCTTTTGACTAACGCTGAACTTTTGAGAGCACTGCAAGGCAAACACCCTCTTCCAAAAACTCCAGAAGAAGCGGCAGCACTTCCAATTGTAATTCGAGAGGCTATAAAAAAAGATGAGAAGATCATAATACAATATGCATCTATACAGTTTAAGGCTCTTATTACTGGAGCACTCCTATATATTGCGTGGCACATAATAGATATGTGGCAGCATACCATTTAATAAGAATATCCGAATAAATTTGGTAGTCCGAAACTAGCCTTGGTTAGTTTTTATAATAACGAATAATTGTTTTTTGGACGGCCGCATTTATTGAGGAGAAAAAATGTACTGGCAAAAGCGTATCAATGCATTGAGCGAACCCTACTACAGTTTTATACAATGGAATCCAGCTGTTAAAAAAAATATCCGCCTTAAACAGCGCGAGGTCCCTGCAAATATAACTTCGGATAAACAGGCAGATGAATTCTGTAAATTAAGAGAACATGAAACTGAAGCGATTAAAGCAAGAATCGAGCAGAAGTTGGATTGGCAAAAAAAATTTTATAAATTTGAAGAACTTTTAAAAATTTGTGAAAAAGAGGCAATGAAAAAAGCTCCGAACTCTTTTATTTCGCTAAACTATTACCTGAGACAGTATGGATTCGATTATTTCCTAAATAAAAAGCAGTGCAATAATATCAATAACTGGCATTTATATTTTGAAGACTTCAGAGAGTGGTTAATTACAACCAAAACTATTAAGACAACGCAAAATAACAATACTTTATCTTACAGTAGCAAGAACAACATCATTGGTGCCATAAACTTCTTTCTTGATGTCATGTACAAAAAAGGAAAATGCCAACAATCGCCTAAGTGTCAAAAGTTCCCAAGACATCTACTAAACTTTCGTGATGCCAAACACGTCATTGATGAAAATGAAGCGCAATCAATAATTTCAAAATTGAATGAGGTGGACCCTTCGAGGCTGTCATCAGATTTCTTCACAGTGCTTCTAAATACAGGATTAAGACTTGGAGAAGGCTTATCAATTTCATTAAATGACTTTTATCCTGGGATGCCTGACAACAAAATTATGAAGGGTGCGCTCGATAGACATAAATTAAATCCGCATGGATACATTTCCCTAGAGTCACAGCTTGGCGATTCTGTAAAACCAAGGGGACTTAACAATGCCGTTATACGAAAACCCCTAAAAGGTCGTAAGCGCATTGATGCTAAATCTAGCCGAATAATCCCTGTGATAAACAAGGCTTGCTTCAATGCTTTGGCAACAAGGTTTAACATTCAATGTGATTTACTTAGCAATCAAGTCTTCGGGAGCAACAGAAGTGATTATCTGCTTTTCGACGGTCTAACTAAAAATCGTTTCTCCAGAATTTTACGAGAAGCCTATAAGAAGACCAAGTATTTTCATAAATCTCCTCATTGCGCTCGCCATACGTTTGCTACCAATTTCGCTGGATTATCAAACGCCGACACGATGCTCTGTAGGTTAGTTTTAGGACATAAAGACGAAGATACAACTCTTGGTTATGTTCATATTTTTGAACAGATAAATAGGCAAACTCGCCTTAATAGTCTGATAAAAGCTAAAATTGATCTAATTTTATAAGGATTTAAATATCAATAGTTTGTTGGTTCATTTTAAACCAATCGGTGTCCTCAAAAATATCTTCATATAAAATAAGGATATCCGAATAAATTTGGTTTTCCGAAACTAGCCTTGGTTAGTTTTGAGAATACCGAATAATTGGCTTAGGAGTTTTTTTGACTAACAAGAGGCCAGCGAGAAAAAAGGTAGAGTCACCTTTTGCTAAAAATCTAAAAGCAATCCTAGCTGAGCGAGGCATCTCGCAAACGGCTGCCGCCTCAATTGCTGGTGTAAGTCCTCCCACGGTGAATGATTGGTTACATGCATCTGCCGCCCCCAACAATTTGATAGCCGTACAGAAGCTCTGCCGAGCTATGAACTGCGATTTTGAGTGGCTGCTCACAGGCTCACAATCAAAAGTTGATCTAAAGGAGATCGCCCTCACTGAACTATTTGAGTCGGAGCCTGACCCAAGTTTCAGCGGCATCTTTCAAATCGAAGCCAAACGGCTTAGAGTTAAAAAAGGATAGTTATGCATTTGTTAGCATTGACCACAGTTCTTCTATTGAGTTTGGCTTCTCATGCACAAAAGTATAAAAGAGTTGATCTTAAAAATGATAAAGAATCTCATGTCGTCGAAAGTGGCCCAAGCAAAGCAGAGACCGAAATTACTGCTGCGGTTATAGAGGCACTAGGAACTGATATTATTTTCAAATCTGCGAGCAGACGAGTATTAAGCATAAATATAAATAGCAGCATGATTGAGATTAACTATCTGACTAGCCCAGCTCTCCTTGGACCCCGTAATGTCACTAAAGATGGAATTTTTATTGACGCTCTCAGAGTCGTAGAAGAACTTGTTAAAACGAAAAGTGTTAAAAGCTCAACGGCAAAGACGTTGCTACTTCGTCCGTATGTCATTACCAGTATTGATAAAGCTATTGAGGTGGTTTCAAAAATTGAGGTCAACCTCAACACACTTAAGAAAACTAAGCTAGGAAGTCTTGATGGTGCTGCATTTGAGAAGTGGACTCGTAGAAATGGCAAAGTTAGCTACGCACCTTATCTAATCAATAATGGAGGTAAGTTTTTAATTTTAAAACCAGAGTTTCTTGACCTATAGGTCAGCTCTTTTGACTTTGTCACCGAACGATACCGCAGATCATCCCATATTGCCGTCAGAATAAAAAAGACTTAATTTAGGGTATGCATAGGTTTTCAAACGCACATAAACACATGAAATAACTCTAGATTTCTTAGCTGCTCCAAAACACAGGGGGGCATGCCTTCTCAATTTGGAAACCTCGGGAACTCGCCCGTGTCGATGCGGTGTCTGAAATTTGAAATCGCTCAAAAGAGCAACCCGATATAGCGATTATTCCTCGCAAACGCCGCTAGGCTGAGAGTTTTTGACTCCAGCCGCTCAGCTTGATGCATACAGAATCAGTTGGTTCAAAAGGGACCGAAGTTTCAGCTAATTTATAGCAAACGAACGTTTAGTAGAATTGGTCGTGCGCAGTTTTACTAAACGGTTGAATATATAGAAATGAAAAGAACAGTAATTTATTCAAGAGTAAGCACAAGCCATCAAGAGACTTCAAACCAAGTCATAAACATTCAACAGATGTTTCCTCACGCCGAAGTCGTTGAAGAAATTGCATCGGGCGCAAAAGTAAGGCCTGCATTAGATAAGCTGGTAGCCGAACTAAGTACAGGTGACGTTCTGGTCGTGAGCGCGTTAGATCGGTTGGGTCGCCGCACCTCTGAAATTTTGCTTTTAGTAGAGAGCTTAGAACGGAGAGGCATTGTTTTAAAATCAATTAGAGAGTCCATAGATTTTAGTACGATAGCGGGAAAACTGGTTTGTTCGATTTTAATTTCAGTCACAGAAATGGAAAGAAGGGTTTTGGGCGAGCGCACGAAAGCAGCTTTAGCCGCGAAAAAGAAAATGGGAATCATCGGCGGTCGTCGCCCTAAATTTACTGCGGAGCAGATTAGGCAAGTAAAGACTTTGCGCTCGGAAGGTGTTAAACTTAAAGAAATCGCAGCTCGAACAGGCGTGTCAGTTTCAAGAGTTTTTCAATTAACGAAGGGGGAAGCAAATGTTATCGACTAGAGAACTAGCAGATAGATTGTCAGCTAATCCAGGATTTGAAAATCCATTTAAAATTACAACTTCAAAAAAAGCTAAATCAGCAAAGAAAGCATCTGCTGATGCGCAAAGAATTTGGGATATTTTTTTACAATACTACACATATCAAAATCTACCGATGGCCTATTCTCGTTTATGTGATATGGAAATGGGCGACCTTAGACGAATTGCCTCATACTTCAAACCGTACTGTGGCGAAGAGATGAGACAATTCAGCAAGTCACAGCTAATAAGCTTTATAGCTGGGTATCAAGAAGATGTTAAACGGTTGAAAAAAATTGAACCATTGCCATTTGAAGGTTTGCCAAACGTTACCCCATAGGGGTCATCATTTTTAGAATGAATACAAATTTATTTTAGTCAGATTAGGCTCTGCCAAATTTTTCGTCGGTGAGCGAAAAACATCAATGTGTACCGACGAATAACCAGAATAGCCGAGCAAGTACTTTTATGACCAAGTAGTAAATGACGGTATCAGATTGATTTGATATCTATGGGTAATGATTATCAAAAAAAGACACCCAAGCAAATTTAAAAAAATTGGTGATGAGATTGTAGAAATTCACATGATAGACAGTGAGGTCTTTTTAAAACACAAGGATAGATCAAACTACCGCAAGTTCTATAATGAAACCCTAGAAGCCATAGATCAGCTTGAGGGTTTTGAAAAATTAACACCACAGAAAAATTATAAAATAGTTGAGAATCAAATAAAAAAAGAACTTATCGAATTTAAAAAAAATACCCCCGCCAACTATTCTAAAATTCTTAATGCCACCATGCTGTGGTCTCAAGAAGTTATTCAGAAATCAGAACGAATAGCGATTTATCCAGATTTGCAAAAAAGGATCGGCACGTTTAAAAAGACAATCTTTTATATTAAAGATGATTTAAAAAAACTTATTAGTGTAAGCAAATCTGAAGAAACCATGGCGCATGAGATTCTCGGTTTCTTGGAAGAGTGCCAAAATTATTATTCTAAACAGATGGAGTCTGAGAACGAAAATAACCGAGCAAAATCTCAAAAAGGTTTGGCGAGTTTAGCGATGGCTATAGTGTTGGCAACAGATTCTAAAAAACTAACGGCAGCTCCAGTTATGAATGCGATAGCTGAAATTTTAAATGCAGTATATCCAGAGGCCGAAAAGCAAACCGAAGCAAAGCTAAGAACGACCGTTCACAAATTTAAAGATTCGCTAACAAAGCAAGAGAAGAAAAAGTTAGGTATTTTAGCTTAAATTAAGTGGCACATTTTATTAAAGCACCATGTATTTTGTCTCATTTTGAAACATTCCAAATTTAAAAATAGTTTTGGTATCTAAATTTCATGTTTAATTTGACGCGACTTGCTTTAAATAAAGCTCAGGAGGCTTTATGACAAGTCAGAAATTTTTAAGGATTCAAAAGATAATAGAAATAACAGGGCTAAGCGAATCAACGATTCAGCGACTAGAGAAAAAGAAACTATTTCCTGCAAAACGAAAAATCGGAGTTAGAGCTGTGGGTTGGGTTGAGACCGAAGTAATCGATTGGGTTAGTCAGCGTTCTTTAGTAAATAAGGTGGTTAGCAATGGGATATAAGTGGCTTAAACATTTGGTAAATTCATTCGCAAATGACCCGCTAATATCTATGATTGAAGCTAAGCTCGGACCGTTAGGATTTTTAATGGTTATGAGGTTACGAGAAACTATGGCAGCTCAAACCATATTTTTAGACTCTCCAGGATGCGAAATTTCTCGTAAAGCGTTGTGTAAACTATTTGGCTGTAGAGATTCAAAATTAAATGAATTTATCCAACTCTTAAAAGATTCTGGACAGTTTGAAATTATAGAAGTTAATGAGGTTTTCAAATTTAAAAGCCTCAAGTTTGCAGAATTACTCAACAATAAAGCTATCAGCAGTCAATTAAGAAACAAGTCTGGGGCCCCAGATAGAGAGATGGATTTGATTGACTTGAAGGATTTGAATAAAGAGAGCGATATAAAGAAAAATAGCTCTCTCTCGAATCCTTCATCTTTTTTAACAACCGTGGATTTTTTATTAACTCAAAAAGGAACGGACATACTTGAACGGTTGCCAGAAAAGTACTCGGAATACTTGAAGAAAACAAATACCGCAGATGAGTCATTACTTGAAAACATTACGGCCAAAATCCGTAAACAATTTGGTAGTACAGACAAAGCAAAGATATTAGGTGAAAACATAGTTGTTAAACTAAAAACTATACACACAAATCAGAAAGAAATAGTTATCAGAAACAAAAAGGTAGAAGCGGAAAACGCAGCCAAGATAGAAAAAGAAAAGTCAAAAAAATTAAAGGATCAAAATTGTCCAAGTAAAACTGACTCAGAATGTATAAGAGTGCTCCGTATGATTTTCAACCACAGATCGGAAGTAATAAGCAAGCAGGCTTTTGACAGTGTTTGGACTAAATTAGTGAAATACTGGGGTGAGCAAAACGCAAACATGAAATTCATAAATTTTGCAGAAGCATATGATAATTATTATCAGAATGCGAAAGAGTTTGATGAACCGAAGAAGGTTGTGGCGACAAAATCATTCAAAAATGACAAAGACGGTGCCAGTCAGCATTAAAAGCGCAGATCAATTTAAAAAAGGAGATCAAATGAAGAACAACGATAAGCCAAATAAAAGCCCTTATATGACCTGCCAAGAAGTGGCGGTGTATTTGAGAAAAACTCAAGGCTCAATTAGAAACTTAGTTTATCGCAAACAAATTGCAGCATTTAAAGTGAATCGTCGATTGCTTTTTAAAAAAGTTGAAATTGATCGTTGGTTAGAAAAATTTAGGGTTGGCAATGAGTTCGGATATTAAAGGTATCAAGCAAATAAACACGGAGGGCTCGAATCAGTTCGCCGTTTCTGTTAAGGTTAAAAGCAAAATTGACCCTTTAATAACCGTGCAACGTGAGCGTAAGAAAAACATTAAAACACTCGAGCAAGCTATTGCGATAAGAAATCAATTATTAGATGAAGCTCAACATCAAGTGGTTAAGCGAGAGTTTTTGGGTGCTGGCTTTGGAAGTATGGTTGAAAGCTGGGAAGATGGCGTTCATACAGGTAAGATTTTTTCTGTACGAACTATAAATCGTCAAACGTTAGAAGATTACGGAAAAGCTCTTCGGAAATATCTGATAGATTTTTGGCCTCGTACTGCCGCCGAAATTACAGCGGCAGAAATTTCTCAACGACTTTACAAAATTCACATGGATGGAATGTCTCGGTCGGTATTGTTAAAATTAAAATCTGCACTCAATGCAATTTATGATTGGGCAATTAGTTCTGGTCGTGTTCGAGGCATACAACAAAGTCCTGCTAAAAATGTTCCTCTTTATGCCCGCAAGGTTGAAAAGCAGCAGCCAATTCTTAATATACAAGAAATAAGAAAGTTAATTGCCGCTTCAGAAGAATACAATCACGAGTGGCGAGCGCACTGGCTATTCGCACTACACTGCGGGGTCAGGAATGGCGAGGCATATGCCCTCGAATGGACAGATGTTGATCTTGAAAATCGAAGGCTATTTATCAACAAGTCTTTCAACAAGCGGTCAAACAAAACAGGTCCAACTAAGTCTGGCTACATCAGAGAAGTTCCAATTAACGATGAGCTTGCTCGGCTTTTAATGAAACTAAGAGCACAACATAGTGCTACATCTAAATTTGTCTTACCTAGAATTCATGCTTGGAATAAAGGTGAACAGGCTCGAGTTCTAAGAGAGTTTTGTAAACTTATTGGTATTCCTGAAATTAACTTTCATGCGCTTAGAGCTTGCTTTGCAACACAGCTTTTAAGAAATGGTGTTGAGCCCGCCCGAGTAATGAAAATTTGCGGATGGAAAGAATTGGCGACGATGCAACGTTATATTCGATTGTCGGGAGTCGATGTTGCTGGTGTAACAGACTCTTTAAAATTCACTTCGGGTGATGAAGCGGTTGCGAAAGTAGTTAATCTATTTGGTCCGAAATAGCTTTCTATATGAAATCAAATAACTAAGCACTTTTTATAGCTGCCTCTTTTTCCAATTGTTTAAGACAGCTGAGAATGGCCATAAATGTGCGTTTCTGCGGCTTGTTAGTACCCGCCTCTATCAAGGAAAGTTGCGACTGCGTCATAGGCACCAATTTAGCTAGTTCTGACTGTGAAACGCTGAGAGCTTCTCTGCGCTTTTTGATAC
>JBBTEQ010000019.1:0-9117 GCA_038042235.1 Bdellovibrionota bacterium
TTCAATACCGGAATAATTTCTAAATTGTTTTCAAGCGCTAAATAAACGTTTGCCAGAGTTTGCGCCTCAACCCCTTGCGCCGCATCGACAACTAAAATAGCACCTTCGCAGGCGGCTAATGAACGGGATACTTCATATGAAAAGTCCACATGTCCCGGAGTATCAATTAAATTAAGCTGGTAAACCTCACCATCAACTTTTGATTTATACTTCAAGCAAACGGTTTGTGCCTTGATGGTAATACCGCGCTCTTTTTCAAGATCCATATTATCAAGAAACTGATCTTTTTTTTCTCGGTCTGACAATGCACCCGTAAATGACAAAAGTGCATCGGCCAGGGTTGATTTACCATGGTCGAT
The DNA here is from genome assembly GCA_038042235.1 of Bdellovibrionota bacterium. Taxonomy (GTDB): domain Bacteria; phylum Bdellovibrionota; class Bdellovibrionia; order Bdellovibrionales; family Bdellovibrionaceae; genus Pseudobdellovibrio. Next base: position 360 of record JBBTEQ010000019.1, read on the forward strand.
GTGAGCAATAATTGAAAAATTACGGATGTATTTGGGGTCCACTATTTAACAGCTTCTCTTAATTGCTCAACTTTGTTTACTTTTTCCCAAGTGAAATAACCTTCACCCAGGCGCTCTTCACGTCCAAAATGTCCGTAAGCTGCTGTCGTAGCATAAATTGGTCTTAGAAGATCAAACTCTTTTACAATACGAGCTGGGCGTAAATCCCAAACTTTGCGAACTGCTTTTTCAAGTTTTTCAACACCTACAGTGCTTGTACCATAATCATTAACAGAAATACTTACTGGCTGTGCAACTCCGATTGCATACGCTACCTGCACTAAGCATTTTTCAGCTAAGCCCGCTGCGACGATATTTTTAGCCACATGTCTTGCCGCATAAGCTGCAGATCTATCCACTTTAGTAGGATCCTTACCAGAGAAGGCTCCACCACCATGAGCGCCGTGGCCGCCATAAGTATCAACAATAATTTTGCGCCCGGTAAGACCGGCATCTCCCATAGGGCCGCCAGTTACAAACCTTCCAGTTGGGTTAATATGAAATTTCGTATTTTTATCAACCCACTCTGAAGGTATAGATTTACGAATCAACTCTTCCATAATAAATTCCTGAATCTGCTTTAAAGAAACATCTTCTGCGTGCTGAGTGGAAATAACAATTGTATCGACTCGTTTAGCTTTGCCATTTTCATATTGAACAGAAACCTGCGACTTAGCATCAGGTCTTAACCAATTTACTTTGTTCGCTTTTCTGATAGTGGCTAAATCACGTACCAACTTATGTGATAACGACAAAGTCAGCGGCATGAGTTCAGGTGTTTCATTGGTTGCATAACCGAACATCAGACCTTGATCACCGGCACCTTGCTCGTCGCTACCGGTTTCTTTAACTCCCATCGAAATATCCGGTGACTGCTGGCCTACAGCCACCATTACCGCACATGTTTGATAATCAAAACCTTTAGCTGAATTATCATAACCGATTTTTTTTATAGTCTCGCGAGCCACTTCAGAAAAATTAACTTTAGCGGTTGTTGTTATTTCTCCGGCAACAACTACAAGACCTGTGGTTAGTAATGTTTCACAGGCCACGCGGCCTTTAGAATCCTGTTCAAGAATTTTATCTAAAATCGCATCGCTAATTTGATCGGCCATTTTATCCGGATGACCTTCAGAAACAGACTCACTGGTAAAAATATAATTTTTCATTTATTTGACCTCGGTTTTAAGGTTTGGTTTTCATTCATTTAGAATGACAAAAAAGTAACCCAATCCTGTACTTAGGGTCAATGAACAATAGACAAATTGGTTTATACTTTGCTTTATATATGAGCACAATATAATGCAAAGCTCAGACAAGTATTTATTTTTAGATTGTTAAGGAATACTCAACACTTCGCTCTTATAAATCTGAAGAGCCAATGCCGAGTAAGATGTTGCGGCGTCGCTGGCAAATGTATCGTTAAGTAAAGAACCAACTCTGTTCATCGAAGTTGCATTCCACAGAGTTGTGCCATCGCCCATTTCTAAAAAATCACCTGTTTGCTGCTGGTCAGAGAGCCACTTTGCGGCTTTATGAGCAGCTTGTGTATTACCCTGACCTGCCTTAATCAAACCGATAAATGATATTGCTGTGGTGTAAATATTTTGTTTGTTTTCGCCTTGGCCGAGTACTGTTTTTTGATTCCAGCTTCCGTTTTCATTTTGAGAATTTCTAATCTTATCTGCAAAAAATTTAGCTAAACCCGGCTTAAGAAGCCTATTACTGCTAGCCATTGAATTAGCCCAGAGCATGACTGACATTTCATGTGGTTTTAGTTTTGAAACATTCTTCAGCATATAGGCTTTCAATTTAGTGTATTCTGAAGGCGGTTGATAATTTGAGTGTTTTTTTGCCATTTCTATAGTGAGTAGAGCCATTGAATTACCCCAGAGCTCGCTTTTTTTGGATTCAAAGGGTTGTAAATTATAATCAAGCCAATGAAGATGCCCGTCAGCGTCCATTGTTTCGAAAATGCGATTCATAGATTTTAGTGTGTTCGTACTCAATTCCGATCGGTTTGAAATATCATACATTAATAGGGTTAAAGCATTCAAAACAGCTTCAGTGGGTTTTGAGTTTCGCCCGGCGTGATCTGCATGGTACCATGGTTCAGCAGCAGGATTTTCTACTTTCTCTTCAGCCATTTCTTTCAGTTTATTAAAATTAGCACGAGATTTTGAATCTAAACCACGACTTAACATATAAGGTAAAGTTGTGTGACAACAAAGGCATTTACGTTGCTCAAGCCATTGTTTGTTGCGCTTGTCCTGATAAGATTTTGATTTATTAATTGAATCAACAATTTGCTGCTCAGTTAGCTGCCCAGTTGAGGTTTGTCTACTGCTATCCTCAACAACGGACCTACAAGAGGGCGCGGCACTGGCCACTTGAGATATTAGTGTCGACAAAGTAAAGATAAATAGCAGCTTATTTCTTATCATATATTATTGATATGCAGTGCCTATACCAACATTTTTGCCCCTCTAACGAAAAAAAGCTTAATAGAGTTCAAAAATTGATGAAATGACAACTTTTGCCATCACTTGGCTATTTGTTTTACACCCCAGCTCAAAATGAGACACTTTTAAGCTTAGTTAAAACTGGAACGCTCTGTGCTAAATGGATTTTGCTGAATATAACGAAATATAAAATAGAGGTCACGTATGCTAAATATTTTTAATAGGCATGTCTTTTCAATCGCATTTACTGCGCAGTTGCTGATTGCGGGAAGTTTTTATTCAAACTCGGCTATGGCAGCCGCACGTTGCAGTGTTAGAAACTTAGTTGAAAGTAGCAGCAGAGCAGAAGCCAGCAGCTTTAAAATAAATAAAATTAACGGTGTAGAAAAAATTAAACTTAAACCAAATAGTTTAAAAAAAATTAAAAGTATTTTTGAAGATAATAACTGGGAGTTAAGATCAACAAAAATACGTGAGATCATTGAAATAGTCGCAAGTAAAGTTAAGGGCCGCTCAAATAAGCCCTCAATTGAAAAATCAAATAAAATGGCCGAAGTAGGTCGTGAAATTTTAGAAGCAGTTCAGATGGACTTAACCGAAGCTCAGTTTAAAATGGCTACTTATATGATAGCTGAATCTGTACTGAGACTTGAAAGCATACCACTTTCAGAATATAAACGCAGTGTAGGGTCAAATGTTTTCGAGCAAAACACAACTGTTCAGATTAATAAATTTCACAAGCTAGTTGAATCCTACATAGACAACTCAACAACTTACCGAAATTTATCAAATGATGGAAATATAATTGACTGGCCCGAGATTCGTCGTCTTTATACTAATAATTCTTGGACTGTTGGTTTAAGACCTCACGATATGTACCATCTGCATTACTCTTACGGACATCCTTACTATTTAGCGGTTAATTTGCATACCTCACGATCAATTAATGACAGGCGCTATATTATGACTTCTACACTTTGGGAATCTGTTGATACGTTCAGAACAAGCTATGAAAGCAGCATCGCTAATTACTTTAAATCAAAAAACATGTCCCCTCAGGAGGCTATGTTATTTATAGGCCGTGCCACTGAAAAAGAACTGGATACAATTGAGCAAACTATAGGTTCGCACACGACAGCACCTAACTATAATGATCTGGCCTATACAAGCGGCTGGAGACCAATTAAAACCAGTTTTGGGCGAGGCCGAAGCCCCACTGAAAACGTTTTACTAAAAGAGGTTGCTGATTTTATAAATACCTCTTTAGATAAAATGAAAGATCCTGAAAATAAAAAATACATCAACTACCACCGACAAGGGCCTGGTATGACATCACCGCGCGATGCAGATGAAGTAGCGGGATTTTAAAAGGCTGCTAAACAGCCTTTTTCCATTTTGGTTGAAACTCAAACTGGTTGTTGTAATCGTTCAATTTACCTTCTTTAGATAGTCGAAATTTTTTATGATCGACGTATATTTCCTTAACCTTTAAAAACTGTTTTTCAAGTTTATCCACCATTAAATCAACGGCCACATAGGCATCCGGCGCTGCCGCAGTTGCCTTAAAAAATTTTTGTTTGCTATTGATCGAAATTTCAACCACATATTCATGCTGACTTTTCGAATAGTACACATTACTGCGACCGTCTTTTAACAAAAACTGCCCAATTTCATCCAGTTTTGAGTTCGTGTAATCCACAAGTGACTCAGAATAATCCAGATGTTTAAATGTGAAATTCGATTTCATTATAGCTCCCTAGGTCTTTATTTAATTAGTGACCTTCAACATAGAACTCTTGATTGAGTTTCTATAGGTAACCTATCGGCAATAACCAGACTAAAGATGAGGTTCAGGAAGTAAGATTAATAAAAAAAAATCTCAAGTTGAATCGTCTGGTAATAACATTGCATTTTTTTGATCTCAAAATGGTACATTAATAAAATATTACTTTTTATTTTTATAACAACTTTATTGTTTTTGTTGTAGATTGTGTTGTAGCTTTATCTTTTGCCTCAACTTCAAAAACCAGGTCGCAATTAGTTACAGTATTTAATATTTTAAAATTCATATGACCCTTATAAGTCACCTGTTTTTTTGCGGAGATTCCGCCAAAAAACATCGCTGATCTTTTACCAACGGAAAAACAATTAGTCTCTGATCTGGGATTTTTTATTTTAATGACGGCATCTGATTCAGAATATGAAATATTAAAATAAACTTTGCCTTTACGGCTTTGACTCTTACTCGAGTCTGTAAGTTTAACTTCTGTTTCTATGGAAAAGGGGCCACCGCCTTTTTGCTGTGCAAAACTAGATGCTGAAAATAGACAGATGATCGAAAATATAAGAGTACGCAGAAATGTATTAGTTCGCAGATATTGAAGGGAACTCATGATATCTTACTCCTTGTTGGTCTACTGAAGTTGGCTTTGTGTTTAGAACTCTGCCTGATCGACCTTGATAAGCAAAAGATTTTGAAATGCTTTGCGCCTGATTGCCGTTGATAAGCTCTACGTTAACAATCAAGTACCCATATCCATCTTCAGGGCTTTTTACTTGAATGGGTATAACTAACTCTTTTGAGTTAATACAGTCCTGAATAATTTCTTGAGTTTTACTTAAAAGTTGAGCGCCGTCTGATGTTCTTAAATTTACACGAAAACTTTCGCACTCTGTATGAACACTCACAACGAGATTACTGCCAACTCTGTCGATCATGATAGGTAGTCCGGGTTTACCGCCATTCCACATTGAGCTCTTAAAATCTAAAGCGACAACAGTTGATGGCGAGTTGTTAGATTTTAAAAAAAATATTGTTATAAATACTGAAAGTGCCATTAAGCTTGCTAATATTGTTTTCATATTATCCTTTACGGAGTCACGGTTATGTCAAACGACGTTGTAGTTGTAGTATTTCCTTGAATAACGACAATTATTTTATCACTGGCAGCAGCTGTCAGAGGGGCTCCTAAAGCAGCCGAAGAATCAGGACAACCGGCGGTGGCACCAGTACTAGTAAAATCTCCGGCCACAATAACCCCGTTTTTATAAACAAACATATCCATGATATCAGCTGTGCAAACACCGCCGATTGTTGCCACAAACTTAAGAGTGGTGGTCGCGCCTGCTACGTTGTAAAGATACCAACGATTGTTACCATATTTATTAGAGAAGGTTCCTGCGGTGTATCCACCGGCATGAATTTGCATATGATTAGCGTCAGTATTGGCACCATTAGCCAGCGGAAAATATAAATTCCAAAAATTTGTCGCAAAAGTGGTGCCAGTCGTTTGTTTATAATTTTTTGGAGCCGAACCTGTTGCTCCGTAGGCCGCCGAAAAATCGTTATTGGTATCAAAAAGATCTGCAACAGCACCAGTTCCTGGACACACTCCCGAACATAAAGCATTAACACTGACATCAAATGCATTATTAAAAAGAGTCTCAATGCCTTCTGAAGCTTTATCATAGACCTGCACATAATAGGCACTGAAGCTGGCCACTGTTGTTAATGCTGGTGTGGTTTTTTGAAAATTTTTAAATATATTGTGTATTCGATCATAGCTGCCTGAGTTAGCGGTACCATCACGAGCATCATATAAATTCCACAAAAAGTTCTGGACAGCTCTTTCAGAGTATATACCCTTATCGTCCCCGGTAGGGGCTGTTGCCATATTAAGAATAAAACCACTGGCTTGATTTGCTCCGGCTGTGTCGACATAAACGGCATCATTAAAAGTCATTGCCGACAAGGCGTTTCCGAAACCTTCACCGAACGCCACCCTTGCATCTAAAGAATCGCCCAAGGAGTGCGAGCCGCCTCTACTGTCTGATCTGTAGAGCTTGCTTTCTAAGTAGTGTCCGAACTCGTGCGCCATAACATGATCGTCATACTCGTCAGTGTCAGTGTTTTCTTTACCGAGAATATAAAGATTACCAACGCTAGATTCGCCCGTGTGATCTTCAGTCGTATAATGTGAGGTTCCAATTTGCCCCGCATATAAATTACCTGATGCATTGGTGTTCTGATCTGACCAATTAACATAAAGTTTTGCAAATGTGGCATTGGCCTCGGACTGACAAACCAGCTCAATCTGAGTGATAATAGTATCTAACATTGCAAACGGCGCGGCAGCCCTAAGGGTGTACCCCGAAGCATAAGTTAATCCCGCAAGTAAATTCACGCCCGTGGCCGCAGCGGAACGAAAAGTTGAATCCGTTACGGCGTACTGGCTTCGCAAAGCCGGATTAGTTAGCGAGCTGGCATTATTAGTGAAATTATTCACAACACGCACATCCCAATTGGCACCACTACAAAAATTAGGGGCAGTGGTGTCAGGAGTATAACTAGTTACTGTAGATTTTGAAAGAACACGAACCTGTACCGAGGATCCCCCCGGAATTGAAGACAATGTATAATTACCTAAATCATCGGTAGAGCTACTGACAACCACATTACCACTGGAATCAACGGCCTGCACTACTGCTCTTCTTACTGGCCTTGCCGCTTTAGCCGCATAATCAAGCCTTACTCCGCCCTCAGTAACGCTGTCCTTTGCCGGAATCCAGTCATAGGTTACATTTCCTGAAATTGAAAATGGCGTAGTTGAGCCCACAGGAACTTGCGAAGTAGGAGCCGTTGGAGAACAGGCATAAAGGAAATAAACAGTAAATACTAACCCCACTGTTTTAATAAAATTTTTTTTCATTTGATGCCCCTTATTAATGTAAATCACATTGTTCAGTATTGAATTAAAGACTTAACCGGTAAATTTTTGAACTTCATTGCATTTAAAAATGTTAAGTTTATCAAAACCAAAATATCTTCAACATGGTAGCCTGCCTTTTGACACAGTTCGATCGAAGCAACAAGTGTGCCACCCGTAGCTAAAACATCATCACAAATAACAACGCGGGCCGCCTTTGATGCCGGAGCCAGCTCTAATGTGGCTTCGCCGTATTCGAGCTTATAAGATTTTTGAATAACCGGTGGCGGAAGTTTTCCGGCTTTTCTCAGAGGAACAAATCCTTTATTGAATTTTGCTGCCATTTGCGCCGCAAAAATAAAACCTCTGGACTCAATACCCACAAAAATATCCACATTGTTTAATTCAATTTTTTTGGCAAAATCTTCAGCCACGGCACAAAAGGCCTCAGCATTTTGCAACAATGGAGAGACATCTCTGAAAAGAACGCCTTTGATGGGAAAATCGGGAACATCGTAGATTAACGATTTGTAATTAAGGGATTTGTAATTCATTTAAAAATATTTCTTACGCTGACTGGAAGGTAGAATTTTTAAAACGTCGCGATACTTGGCCACAGTTCTTCGAGCAATTTCGATGCCCTCTTTTTCAAGCAAATCAACCAGCTTTTGATCTGACAAAGGCTTCTTGGGATCTTCTTTTGAAACCAATTCTTTTAATTTTAATTTAACTGACTCTGATGCTAAATCCTCACCACCTTGCGAAGAGCTAATACCTGAGTTAAAAAAGTATTTTAATTCATAAATGCCCTGTGGCGTGTGCACATATTTAGCGGTCGTAACTCGGCTGACTGTTGATTCATGCATACCAATATCATTAGCAATATCTCTTAATACCATTGGCTTTAAATGCCCGGCTCCTTTTTCAAAAAACTCTTTCTGGTGCTTAACTATACTATCGGTAACTTTAAAAATTGTTCTTTGTCTTTGATGAATTGATTTGATCAGCCAAACAGCCGATTTTAATTTTTCCTGAATATACTCCGTGGCCTTTTTATCACCAGAGGGGTTCGCGCCGCCTTTAAGCATATTTCTATAATAATTAGAGATTTTTAATTTAGGCAGACCGTCTTCATTCAAAGATACTATGTAATCATCACCGACTTTATAAACATAAACATCTGGGGTCACGTATTGAACGTCATTTCCGGAATAACTTCGGCCCGGTTTAGGCTCCATCGCATAAATTATTTTGCAGATATCAATCACTTCTTCCATTGAGCGATTCAAGCTTCTGGCAATGGCTTCATAGTTCTTTTTTTCAAGATCCTTCAGATGATTATTAATTAATAAAACCAAATCATTCGTATCTTCTTCTAGAATTTTTGCCTGAATCAAAAGACATTCTTTAAGATCTCGCGCGCCCACTCCGGGAGGGTCAAACTCATGAATCAAACTTAAGGCGTCCTCAAGGTCTTCAATCTCCATTTTTTCTTCTTCAGAGATCTGTGCCAGCGGAACCTTTAAATAACCATCATCGTCGATATGAGAA
>JBBTEQ010000020.1:0-12652 GCA_038042235.1 Bdellovibrionota bacterium
TGGAACCGCGGCTACTGCCGGAACCGGCGGAGCCGGTGGAGTTGGTACTTCTGGAACAGGTACAGTTAGAAACTCAGGTGGCACCGGTGGAAATGGTTCAGGAAAAGGTGCAGGTGCTGGCGGTGGTGGTGCGAGCTCTAGCTCAGTAGGTAGAACTGGCGGAAATGGTCACAATAGTGGTGGCGGCGGCGGCGGCGGCGGTCATGGCGGTGTGAGTAGCACTAACGGAGTATCGGCTTCTGCAGGTGTTGGTGGTAACGGCGGTCTTAATTATTTAGCCGCTGGTGCAGGTGTTGGAGCGAACGGTTCAGCTTGCACAGTTGGAACCACAGGCGGAGGTGGTGGCGGCGGCGAAGATGTAGCTGTTCGAGATCACGGATGTGATGGTGGTGCGGGTAATGAACTTTTCGCAACTGGTGGTGTTGGTGCCGGCGGCGGTGGCGGTGGCGGCGGCGATACTCAAGCCACAGCCTCCAATGGTGGCAATGGTGGCAATGGCGGTGGCGGCGGCGGCGGTTTAGGACAGGACTCAACTGGCGGCGCGCCTGGAACCGGCGCCCAAGGTGTTTGTATTATCACGTTTACACCGAATTAACTCAGTGAAAAAGAGGAGTTTTATGAAATTTTTCGTTGCGATATTGTTTTTATCTTGCGTGGCAGTGGCTCATGAAAAAAACCGAGAACATGGCGCGCACGCACACGGCGCAGGTACATTGGGCATCGCCTTTGAAGGAACTAAGTGTAGCATCGAATTTAAAATTCCCAATGAAACTCTTTTTGGGTTCGAATACAAAGCTAAATCAGCCAAAGATAAAAAGAAAAGAGACGATGCACTCAGTAAATTAGAGAGTAAAATTTCTGAAATGCTAGTGTTTGATTCATCTCTTAATTGTAAAATTGAAAAAAATAAAATTGAAGTCATTGCAGAATCCGATAAGCATAGTAGTACAATGGCTGTATTCAGTATTATTTGTGACAAATCTCCACTAGGAACTGAAATCACTTTTAACTTTCAAAAGCAATTTCCGAAAATTAAAGATCTAGATGTGCAGTTTATTGTTGATAATCTGCAAAAATCAGTTGAAGTCAAAAAAAATGATACGAAGTTATTTTTGAAATAAGAATATGAAAATGGATTCGGCTTTATTTTTTCTTTTGCATAGTTTCTATTCGAGCCACATACCAAGAACTTAATCCAGCAGTTGTCAAAATGGCAAAAATAACAAGGAGTGATACCCAACTAGGTATTTTAAAAAAATCGACCAATAACATTTTTATACCGATAAACCCTAAAATAGCCGCTAGTCCTGGCTTTAAATAACGTAGCTTTGTAACCCAATCGGCAAGCACAAAGTAAAGAGCTCTCAATCCTAAAATGGCCAATATATTAGATGCAAAAGCAACGAAGGCATCCTGTGTGACCGCGAATACCGCAGGGATAGAGTCCACGGCAAAAACAAGATCAGTTACTTCAATTACAACAAGTGCTAGAAAAAGTGGGGTTGCCTTTTTAATACCATTTTCCTTAAGAAAAAAATGATTGCCATTTGTCTTTTCTGTCGTCGGAAGTATGCGCTTGAGAGCACGAATCGACCAGTGTTCTTGAGCATCAATATTTTCATCAGTATCGCGCAAGAGCTTGATTGCCGTGATGACCAGAATAAGTCCAAAGATATAAAGTATCCAGTGGAAGGTATTGAGTAAATGGGCACCTAAAAGAATAAAGACAGCGCGAAGTACGACTGCGCCCAATACGCCATAAAAAAGCACACGGTGTTGATAGGCATCGGGTATTTTGAAGGAACTGAAAATAAGCAAAATTACAAAGAGATTATCAACGCTTAGACTTTTTTCGACTAAGTAGCCTGTCAAAAACTCAAGTCCTAGCTCCGTTCCAAAACTTATTGTAAACCAAGCTGTGAAGCCGAGCGAAATGGCTACCCAGAGCCCACTTTCTATCAAGGCTGTCTTAGTTTGAACTTTTTGATTTCCTTTGCCAAATAAACTCAAATCAATGATTAGCAATACAAGAACACCAAGTGTAAATGCAATCCAAAGCCAAGTCGGGGCAATAGAAATATCTGTGACGATCGTATTCATTTTCGCTCCTGCTCTGTTAGGTCTTCAATTTTGCGGGTTTACTTTCGGAGTCATGAAGTATTTTTTCAGTGTAGGCAAGAGCAAGAGTTGAGAGTAAAAACACGACATGGATAATAATTTGCCACTTCACCTGTTCAAAGTCCTTTTTACTGATGTCTACGAATGATTTCAATAAATGAATTCCTGAAATACCGACCAAGGCTCCGGCTAACTTCACTTTCAAGGTGCCGGCGTTAATTTTTTCAAGCCAATCAGGGCGATCTTCGTGTTGTTCTAAGTGCATGCGGCTAACAAATGTCGCATAACCACCAATGATAACCATAATCAGAAGATTCAAGACCATCGCAATATCCACTAGAGTTAAAATTCCGAGCATCACCACCTCTTCAGGAACTGAATTTACAGCAAGTACAAGGTGGATGAGTTCCATCAAAAATTTATACGTATAAAGCAGGGCTCCTACGATAAGGCCGCCATATATAGGTGCTTGTATCCATCTGCTAGAAAAAATGACAACTTCAAAAAGACTTTCTAATTTTTTCATATTTAACTCCAAGTTTAATCGTATCGATTTTATTTATCGTATTTTAATAAGTATTCGTCAATATCATGCGGCACAGAATATTCTTAGGTGTTGGATAAACTTGCAGCGTGGTTTAATTTAGATTTTAATAAAATGAAAAAAATTGCGATTATAGGTAATGCTTGCTCCGGAAAAACTCAGCTCAGCCGAGAGCTGGCAAAAAGATACAATCTTCCGTTGACTCATGTGGACAGCATTCAATTTCTAGCAGGTATGAATCTTCGAGATCCAAATGAAACTCGAAAAATTTTAGAAAATAGAGCCAATCAAGATCAATGGATTATTGATGGTTTTGGCCCGCTTAAAATTATTGAAGACAGATTTCAAAAATCTGATGTGGTGATTTTTATTCGTCTTCCGCTCTGGAGAAATTACTGGTGGTGCTGTAGGCGGCAAATAATTGGTTTTTTTAGTCGCAAGCAGCGTGAAGAGCTGCCTGCTGGCTGTAACGAATTCACAATTCAGCAAACTGTTAAGCTGTTCAAAACAATTTGGAATGTTTATTTTGGTATGTGGCTACAACTTGATCGGATTTTTTTACAAGAGATATATAAAAATAAAATTATTTATATCCGAACTTTGGCGGATTTAAACAAAATGTATAAGACTGGAATTCTTGATTAAGCTTTTATTTGACCACTAAGTAAGCAAAACCATCTTTAGAACTATACCTCAAGATCAGCTTATTAAATTGAGTTTGACCTCGGCCTAATGTTCCGATAGAAATTTCAAGTTACGTCGTGACAAGATCGATTATTTTTGGCTTTGTTGCGTCTGAGTGCTGGTTTAGCTCAATTGGTAGAGCAGCTGATTTGTAATCAGCAGGTTGCGGGTTCGAGTCCCATAACCAGCTCCAAATTTTTTGCCTCTGAATTTTTAGGAGTGCGCATTATTTGGACAGGTGCCCGAGTGGCTAAAGGGGGCAGACTGTAAATCTGCTGGCTTCGGTCTTCGAAGGTTCGAATCCTTCCCTGTCCACCATTTTTTGCGTAGTCTCAAGAGTTTGATGGTATTGCGGGAGTAGCTCAATTGGCTAGAGTATCTGCCTTCCAAGCAGAGGGTTGCGGGTTCGAGACCCGTCTCCCGCTCCAAGTAAACTCTTGATGGGATAAACACAAGGCACGTGCTTGTGTAGAGCGCCCGTGTAGCTCAGTGGTAGAGCACACCCTTGGTAAGGGTGAGGTCGTCGGTTCGGCTCCGATCACGGGCTCCAATTGTGAGCACCAATCTGAGGTTTAAACCTGGGGCTTGCTTGATGCTTAGTTTTAGTTTAGTTTGATGAACGAAAATATTAATAACAATCTCTGCAGGAGGACAAATGTCTAAAGAGAAATTCAACCGCACAAAACCACATTGCAATATCGGTACTATTGGTCACGTCGATCATGGTAAAACAACTTTAACTGCTGCCATTACCACTACTCTTGCAAAACTTGGCAAGGCTCAGGCAATGTCTTATGCACAAATTGATAAGTCTCCTGAAGAAAAAGAACGTGGTATTACTATTTCTACAACTCACGTTGAGTATGAAACAGATGCTCGTCACTACGCACACGTTGACTGTCCAGGACACGCCGATTATGTAAAAAACATGATCACTGGTGCCGCTCAAATGGATGGCGCTATTCTTGTTGTTTCTGCAGCTGACGGTCCTATGCCACAAACTCGTGAGCATATCCTTTTGGCTCGTCAGGTTGGTGTTCCTGCGCTTGTTGTTTTCATGAACAAGTGTGACATGGTTGACGATAAAGAATTACTTGAGCTTGTTGAAATGGAAATTCGTGAGCTTTTAACTAAGTACGAATTCCCAGGTGACACAATTCCAATCGTTTTAGGTTCTGCTAAACTTGGTTTAGAAGGTGATACTTCTGAATATGGCGTTCCTTCTATTATGAAATTAATGGAAGCTTGTGATAAGAGCATTCCTCAGCCTGCACGTGCTGTTGATAAAACATTCTTGATGCCAGTTGAGGACGTGTTCTCAATTTCTGGTCGTGGAACTGTTGTTACTGGTCGTGTTGAGCGTGGAATCGTTAAAGTAAATGATGAAGTTGAAATTATCGGTATTCGTCCAACTCAAAAAACAACTGTTACAGGTATCGAAATGTTCCGTAAGCTTTTAGATGAAGGTCAAGCGGGCGATAACTGCGGTGTTTTACTTCGTGGTACTAAAAAAGAAGATGTTGAGCGCGGACAGGTTTTGGCTAAGCCAGGAACTGTTAAACCACATAAAAAATTCAAAGGTGAGGCTTACATCCTGACTAAAGAAGAAGGTGGTCGTCATACTCCGTTCTTTACAAACTACCGTCCTCAGTTCTACTTCCGTACAACAGACGTTACTGGTGTTGTTACATTAAAAACCGGTACTGAAATGGTTATGCCAGGTGATAAAGTTGAGATTAACGTAGAGTTGATCACTCCAATCGCTATGGAACAATCACTACGATTCGCTATCCGTGAGGGTGGACGTACAGTTGGTTCTGGTGTTGTTACTGAAATCATAGAGTAGTCAGTTCAGTCTAAATAATACATCGCGTTAAAAGCGCATTCAAAAAATGAGCCAAGGGATAACTTAGTAGTTGTCCCTTTTGGCTTTTTAGAGTTATATTCTGCATCTTGTGTCTAACATGGGTATATTACAGGGCAGTAGCTCCAGCGGTAGAGCGAACGACTCCAAATCGTTAGGTCGTGGGTTCGAATCCCTCCTGCCCTGCCATTTGGTTACTTAGGTTAGTTGCATAAGTTAGAAAAAAGTTTAGTTAGGAGTTTTAAAAATGGATAATACGAATTCGAAAATTGTAACACTTAGCTTTTTATCGTTTGCTGCGCTCATCGGTTTTACTATTGCCACTGTATTAAAAGTTTTTTCTGGCGCATTTGGTGTAGTTGCAAAAGCAATGGAATTTGATCTTGTTCGTCACGGTTTGCCAGTGACAATTGCTCTGGTGCTTTTTGTATATCTTCAGTTTAATAAAAACATTTTATCATGGGCCGATGAAGTTATTGGCGAGGTAAAAAAAGTTGTTTGGCCTCCGACTAAAGACACGCGTGGCATGACAATCGTAGTTGTTATTATGGTTTTAATTTCTAGTTTTATTATAAGTTTTTTCGATATGTTTTCAGGTTTTGTTTTAAATCAATTAATGAAGTAGGGAGTTAGCATGGATAAAAAATGGTACATTGTTAACGTTCAAACTGGTTGCGAAGCCACTGCCAAGGCAGCGATCGAAGAAAGAATTAGATCGAGTAAAATGGAAGCCACGTTCGGTGACATTTTGATTCCCGCAGAAAATGTTGTGGAGCTTGTTAAAGGCCAAAAAACGACTAAGTCCCGAAAGTTTTTTCCGGGATATATTTTTGTGAATATGGTGTTAAGTGATCAAAGTTGGCATCTCGTAAAAAATTCCTCTAAAGTTGGTGGTTTTGTTGGTAGCGGTACGGGTAGTGCCAAAACCCGTCCACCGGAAGTTCCTGAAGCAGAGGTTCTGCGTGTAACTCAGCAAATGGCAGGTTTGGCTGAAAAGCCAAGAGCTAAAGCTAATTTCTCTCTTGGTGAGCAAGTGATTGTTGTTGATGGTCCATTCAGTAACTTCAACGGAACGGTTGAGGACATTAATGAGGAAAAAGCTAAAGTAAAAGTACTCGTCAGCATATTCGGAAGGCCAACTCCGGTTGAGCTTGATTTTGTGCAGGTTGAGAAAAGTTAGTAAAGAAATGTTAGATTTAAAATAGTCAGATCATGGGGATTTGATTAGTAATATTAACCCGTATTCATTTTATTATGAATACAATGCAAAAAAGTGGGATCAAATGGCAAAAAAAGTTACAGGCATGATCAAATTGCAGATACCGGCAGGGAAAGCTAATCCAGCTCCACCCGTGGGACCGGCACTTGGACAGCATGGGGTAAACATTATGGAATTCTGTAAACAGTTTAATGCTAAAACGCAGTCGTTGGGCGATAGTATCGTTCCAATTATAATAACTGTTTATCAAGACCGTTCGTTTACATTCATCACCAAAACCTCTCCGGTATCTTCGTTGATTAAGAAGGCATTAAAATTAGAGTCAGGCTCTAAAATGCCACAAAAAGATAAGGTCGGAAAAATCAAGCAAGACCAAATTAAAACTATCGCAACGACTAAGTTGCCTGATTTAAACTGTGTAAAAGTTGAATCAGCCATGTCTCAAGTAGCAGGTACTGCGAAGAGCATGGGAATCGAAGTAGAGTAGGTGATATATGTCAGGTAAAAAATTTAAAGCAGCGGCTAAAAAAATTGATGCTGCAAAAAAATATTCATTCGCAGACGGCGTAAAACTGGCTGTTGACGCCGCTCCGGCTAAATTTGACGAATCAATCGACGTGGCTGTGCGTTTGGGTATTGATCCTAAGCAGTCTGATCAGCAAGTTCGTGGTGCGATCGCTTTACCTCATGGTTTGGGTAAAAATGTTCGCGTTGTAGTTTTTGCTAAAGGCCCTAAGGAAAATGAAGCTAAAGCTGCCGGTGCTGACTATGTTGGTGCTGAAGATTTAGTTGAAAAAATTAATGGTGGCTGGCTGGATTTTGATAAGTGTATTGCGTCTCCGGATATGATGGCGACTGTTTCAAAAGTGGCGAAGGTTCTGGGACCTCGAGGTCTTATGCCGAATCCTAAAGTTGGAACTGTTACTATGAATGTCGGCGATGCTGTTACTGCTGAGAAGAAGGGTAAACTTGATTTCCGCGTTGATAAAGCCGGAATCGTTCACGTTTCTATAGGTCGTAAATCAATGGGAGCTACTAAGTTAAAAGATAACTTTGATGCTTTCATTCAAGCGATTGTAAAAGCAAAGCCTGCAACATCTAAAGGTACTTATTTAAGATCTTTAACTGTTGCTTCAACTATGGGACCTGGCGTTAAGCTTGATGCAAATGAAGCGATGGCCGGATCTGAGGAATAAAAACTACTGAAAAGTAGATGAAATGATTTAACTAACAGAGCGTCAGTGACAGTTGGTGTTCGAAAGAACCTAAATGAGCTTCAAGAAAAATTCGTTTTTTGAAGCTTTGCCACCCGAGACAGACGTTCTTAATTCTAACGAAGGGAGGTTTCGATATGTTAAGAGCTGATAAGGATACAGACATCAAATTGATCTCTGAAAAATTAGCCAAAGCTAAAGGAGCCTTTGTCGTAGACTTTAAGGGCATGAAAGTGGAGCAAGTAACATCGTTACGTAAAAAGCTTCACGCTGCTGAGTCTGAGATGAAGGTCGTGCGCAACACACTTGCTAAGCGCGCATTCAAAGATCATCCAAAAGTACAAAGTGCTTTTGAAACCACAATGTTGGGTACAAATGCTATCGTATTTGCATTCAATGAAGTTGTTGGTGTTGCAAAAACACTCGCTGATTTTGCGAAAGATGTTGAAGCTCTAAAGATCAAAACAGGTATTATGGAAGGCGAAGCTCTTGATCAAAATAAGATCAAGTTTTTGGCTACATTACCAGGTAAAGATCAGCTACGTGCACAATTCTTATGTTTGTTAAAAGAGCCATCGGCTCGGTTAGCACGTGTATTGAATGAGTACGCAACAAAAAACGGCGCGCCTGCATCTGATGCTGCAGCGGCTCCACAGGCTTAGTTCGGGGAATTAACCCTTAACTATATTAAATAATTTTTTTGGAAGGAATTTAAAATGTCATTAACAAACGAACAATTAGTAGAAGCACTTTCTAACAAGTCAGTTCTGGAAATCGCAACTTTAGTAAAAACATTAGAAGAGAAGTGGGGCGTTTCTGCCGATGCTCCTGTGATGATGGCTGGTGGCGGAGCTGCTGCTGCCGTTGAAGAAAAAACTGCATTCGACGTTATTTTACTCGAAGCTGGTGCAAACAAAATCAACGTAATTAAAGAAGTACGTGCGATCACTGGTTTAGGCTTAGCTGAAGCAAAAGCTTTAGTTGAAGCTGGTGGTAAAGCTGTAAAAGAAGGCGCAACTAAAGATGACGCTGAAAAAATGAAGAAAACTTTAGAAGCAGCTGGCGCTAAAGTAGCTATCAAATAAGTATTAGTTCAAAATTAATCTAGGTGAGATGTTTTTTGCAGCTCATCTAGATTTTAGTATTTTACTGGTCTGATTTTTTTTATAGTTTTTATTTAATGTGGGTCTTGAAGATTTCCCCCCGAAGCGAACCTTCAATTTTACAATGCTTAAAAATTTATTTTTTAAGCTTATCTGGGAGACGTAATGAATCTTACTCCGATTACAGCATCTAATCTTAGAATTAGAAAATCTTTCGCTAAAAATAAACAAGTTATTGAAATCCCAAACCTTATTGAGTTGCAAAAAAGATCCTATGAAGCCTTTTTGCAAAAAGAAATGGACCCAGATCGTCGTGGAAGCGAAGGCTTAAATGGCGTATTTAAATCTGTATTTCCCATTTCTGATTTTAATAACACCTCGTCTTTAGAGTTTGTTAGTTATACTTTAGAGCCAGCTAAATATGATGTGGATGAGTGCCGTCAGCGTGGTATGACGTTTGCCGCTCCCATTAAAGTTACCCTACGTTTAATTGTTTTTGATATTGATGAAGAAACTGAAGCACGCAGTATTCGTGATGTAAAAGAACAGGAAGTTTACTTGGGGGAAATTCCTCTGATGACTGCCAATGGTTCTTTTATCATTAACGGCACAGAGCGCGTTGTTGTTTCTCAATTACATAGATCTCCAGGTGTATTTTTTGATCACGACGGTGGTAAAAACAACGCTTCAGGAAAATTAATTTACTCAGCACGTGTTATTCCTTATCGTGGTTCTTGGTTAGATATCGAATTTGACCAAAAAGATGTGATTCACGTACGTATTGATCGTCGTCGTAAATTTCCAGTGACTATTCTATTGAAGGCTCTTGGATATAACGTTGAGCAACTTTTAGAGCATTACTATGATTTAGATGAAATCGTTGTTACAGGTAAGCAGTTATTCCGTAAACTAGATATCGAAAGAATGTCTGGTCAGCGAGCTATTGCCGATATTTTAGACCCTAAGTCTGGCGAAGTGCTAGTAAAAGCCGGTCGTCGTATTACTCGCGCTATCGTTAAAAAAGTTAAGGATTTGAATCTGACAAAAGTCGAAGTTCAACCTCAGGATTTAGAGGGTAAGGTTTTAGCTAAGCCCCTAATTGATGAGTCAACTGGCGAAATCATTGCAGATGCAAATAATGAATTAACGGTTTCGATTATTAAAAAAGCTGTAGCTGCCGGTATTGAGAATTTCTACTTGATTTTCTTTGATGGTTTAACAGTTGGTCCATTCTTAAGAAATACATTATTAGTTGATAAAGTTAGTAATAAAGAAGAGTCATTGGTTGAAATTTATAAGCGTTTGCGTCCAGGTGAGCCTCCAGTAATGGAAGCTGCTGAAGCCTATTTTAACAGATTGTTCTTTGATCCTGAAGCTTACGACTTATCTGAAGTTGGTCGTATCAAGATCAATCATAAATTCGGAATCTCAATGGAAGAATGCCCTCCAAGTTTCCGCGTTTTAACTCACAAAGATATTCTTTCTACTGTTAAGCATTTAATCGATCTTAAAAATGGTCGCGGTGTTGTAGATGACATCGATCACTTAGGTAATCGTCGTGTTCGTTCGGTGGGTGAGCTTTTAGAGAATCAATACCGTGTAGGTTTGGTTCGTATGGAACGCGCCATTAAAGAACGTATGTCATTACAAGACATTGAAACCATGATGCCTCATGATTTGGTGAATGCGAAACCAGTAAATGCGGTGGTTAAAGAATTCTTCGGTTCTTCGCAATTATCTCAGTTCATGGATCAAACAAATCCGTTATCTGAAATCACTCATAAGCGTCGTTTGTCAGCTCTTGGACCCGGTGGTTTAACAAGAGATCGCGCGGGTTTCGAGGTTCGTGACGTACATCCGACTCATTACGGTCGTATCTGTCCAATTGAAACTCCAGAGGGACCAAACATCGGTCTTATCGCGTCACTATCTACATATGCCAGAATCAATAGCTACGGCTTCATTGAAACTCCGTATCGTAAAGTTGAAGGCGGAAAAGTTTCGTCACAAATACATTATATGTCAGCACTTGAAGAGGGCGGACATCATATTGCGCAAGCTCCGACTGACGAAAAATTCAGTAAAGAGTTGGGACAGGGTAATTTAACTGTTCGAAGAGATGGTGAGTACGAATTAGTTGATCGCGAGAAAGTTTCCTTAATGGACGTTTCTCCTTCGCAGTTGGTTTCAATTGCCGCTTCATTAATTCCGTTCTTAGAGCATGATGATGCGAATAGAGCCTTGATGGGTTCGAACATGCAACGTCAAGCTGTACCACTTCTTAAATCTAAAGCTCCGTTGATCGGAACTGGGGTTGAAAGACTTGTGGCTCGTGATTCTGGAACTTCAGTGGTTGCAACGAATGATGGTATTGTTGAATTAGTGGATGCGTCTCGAATTGTCGTGCGTCGTCTTGCAAAAGGTGGCGAACTTGGTGCGAACGTAGATATTTACAATTTAACTAAATACCAACGTACTAATCAAAATACTTGTTTTAATCAGAAACCAATCGTTAAAAAAGGCGATAAAGTTTATAAGACAGATATCATTGCCGATGGTCCATCAACTGAACTTGGAGAGCTAGCACTGGGACAAAATATCACAGTGGCCTTCACTCCTTGGATGGGTTACAACTTTGAGGACTCTATTTTAATTTCAGAAAAACTTTTAAAAGAAGACACTTATACATCTGTTCATATCGAAGAGTTTGAGTGTATTGCGCGTGATACTAAACTTGGAAAAGAAGAGATCACTCGTGATATCGCCAACGTCGGTGAAGAAGCCTTAAAAGACTTGGATTCGTCGGGTATTATCAGAATTGGTGCTGAAGTTAAGCCAGGTTATATTTTGGTTGGTAAAGTAACACCAAAAGGCGAAACGCAGCTGTCTCCTGAAGAAAAACTATTAAGAGCGATCTTTGGTGAAAAAGCCGGTGACGTTCGTGATACCTCATTACGTGTGCCATCTGGAGTTTATGGAACGGTTATCGATGCTCAGGTTTACTCTCGCGAAGGTTCAGAAAATGATGAGCGATTAGCATCGATTATCGACGATAAACGTATCAAGCTAGAAAAAGATCTAGTTATCGAGCAAAACGTTATCAGAAATAATGCCATTGAAAAATTACGTGAAATAGTAATTGGTAAAAAAACAACTGGAATTCTTTTAAATGAAGATGGAAGTCAGAAGCTTTTAAATAAAGGCCAAGATATCACATCAGCAGATTTAGAAACAATTCCATTTGAGTTATTAAGTTATTTGCCTTTAGAGCAAGATCTGGAATTTCAGGTCAGCAAAATCATAGATGGAGCCCGCAATCAGCTTGATGCTGTTAAGTTGGTATTCAACGAAAAGATTGATCGTCTTAAAAAAGGTGATGAGCTGCCTCCTGGTGTTATTAAAATGGTTAAAGTTTATGTTGCAATTAAACGTAAGCTTCAGGTCGGTGATAAGTTTGCCGGTCGCCATGGTAACAAGGGTGTTGTTTCTAAAGTATTACCACAAGAAGATATGCCTTATTTAGCAGATGGTACTCCGGTTGATATGGTTTTAAACCCACTGGGCGTTCCATCACGTATGAATATCGGTCAGATCCTAGAGGTTCATTTAGGTTGGGCTGCATTAAACTTGGGTAAGCAGATTACTGAACAGCTTGAAAAATTCAACGCCGATTCTTTAAGAGCGAAGATGAAAGATATTTATCAGGACTCTGAAATTTCTAAAAAAATTGATGGTGCTGACGAAGCTTCATTAAAGAAAATGGCTACAGTTATTCAGGCGGGTGTTCACGTTGGAACTCCAGTGTTTGACGGTGCCCAAGAGTCTGATATGCGCGACTTACTTAAGAAAGCAGAACTATCATCAACTCAATCTATCTTAATCGATGGTCGTACCGGCGAGCCATTT
>JBBTEQ010000021.1:0-9176 GCA_038042235.1 Bdellovibrionota bacterium
CTAGCGGCAATCAAATAATACATCGGCACCGCAAACTCAACCAGTGGTATCGAAACTTCAATAATTTCTGCGCCAGCTTTCTGTAGCTCCTCAATAGCATACGTATAAGTTTTTAAAACGTCAGGATGAGTTTCATCATTTTGATACTCTTTAACCAGTCCGATTTTCATTCCCTTAATATTCGCAGTTAAATTTTTAGAAAATTGTGGAGTTTTTTTAGTTGAAGTCGTTGAGTCTTTTTCGTCAAAACCACAAATAGACTCTAATGTTAGGGCGGCGTCTACAACACTAGAAGTAATTGGTCCCGCCTGATCCAGCGACGAAGCATAAGCAACGATTCCATAACGACTGACTCGCCCATAGGTCGGCTTTATTCCAACCACGCCGCAAAAACTAGCAGGTTGACGAATAGAGCCCCCGGTATCGGTTCCAATTGTGCCCATTGCCAATCGCGCTGCCTGGGCCGCCGCAGAGCCGCCGCTAGAGCCACCGGGAACATAGTCGGTATTCCACGGGTTATGACATTTGCCAAAATAAGACGTTTCGTTACTGGAGCCCATTGCAAACTCATCGAGATTAAGTTTTCCCAGAATAGTTGCGCCGGAATTTTTAAGCCGAGCCACAGCCGTGGCATCATAGGGTGGCACAAAATTATTTAAAATCTTCGAACCCGCCGTAGTTCTAAGCCCCTTTGTACACAGCAAATCTTTAATTCCAAAAGCTACGCCGGCAAGTGGCCCCACCTCTTCATTTTTTTTAATTTTATCATCTAGGACTTTAGCCTCTTTAAGCGCGGCCTGATTTATCGCAATATAAGCATTTAACTTTGGGTTCAGTTTTTCGATTCGGTCTAAAAAAAATTGAGCCACTTCGACGGCAGAAATTTTTTTCTGCTTAACAGAATCGCTGACTTCTTTAAAGCTGGCTTTTGTTAAATCCATTTAGTTATATCCACAACGACTTTCTCATACAACCGGTGGTACCTTAAATAAATTACCGGCTTTGTCCGGAGCATTCATTAACATTTCATCTGTTGTCGTTTCATGTCTGGCCTCATCGGCGCGCGCGTAAAATTCGATCTCTGCCGGAGTAACCAATGGTTCAATTCCAGTGGTCTCAATTTTTGAAATTTGCTGAAAATGGTTGAGCACTTTTGTTAGTTGTTCACCATACTCAATGGCTTCCTCGGACGTAATACTTAAGCGCGCCAATTTTGCAATATGCTCAATAGTTTTTTGATCTATCATTATTAGGGCTCCGGATTTGCTATTTGTCTTCTTTTTTTGGCTCTCCAGACAATAGCAAATTTAAGACTTTCAGCAAGGTAATTTTTACCTGTCAATAGCTCGTTAAACTGATTATTCGGGCAAAAATCGCATAAATATGAGATAACGCATTAATATGAAGTATTATGCAAGTACAGCTATGAAAACAAAAATCTTTTTACTTTTAGTAGCTTCGCATTCATTGACCTGGGCCAAAGCACAAACTCTTAAAATTGATGCACCTACTGAGTTTCAATTTATCCATTGCTCGGCTCAAGCCTCTAAAAATAAAAAACTTATAAAACATTATGTTATCGATATCCGCACGGAACAACACGCTCTTTACGCCCAGCTGGCCGCAAAAAATGCTAAGGCCACTGAGCTTACCAATTTGCAGTTGATTGATGATCAGCTTTTATCAAACACTCTTGATGTTGTTGACGTCAGCTGGATTTCTGAAAAAAGCCACTTAACATTTAAATTAAATATCATGGATAATGATGGTTTTTTAATGAGCGGCACTCTTGCTGCTTCAAAAATCAAGACCAAGATTCGCTGTCGCGATATCACTATTGAATAATCATATAAAACTTGATTCTAAGGCTGTAGTTTAGCTTGATCTGTAACCCTAACGAGCGGGATTAGCCGCCATTTCGCAGGTTTTCAGTATAAGCATTAAAGATCTTGAGAAGATCTACTTTATTTTCTGAAGCCTGAATTTTTCTTTTAATCTCGTTTAGTTCCTCTGTTGTGAAACCATCCTGTGAATTCAGTATCTCTATAAGCATATCTGGAGGAAGTGTATAGTTCTGACCGCTTCCTCTAGCCGCTCTTCTCGGAGCAGTATTTTGGGCCAAAGCAATAGAACTGCCTATTAATGATAAAATACATAAAAAAGTAAGAATCAGCTTAAGCACAAAAACCTCCAAAAAATGGCCACTATACAAAGCGCCGCTATTACATAGGTGCTGATGCCAAAACCAAGCCAATTGAGACCTTATTTTATTAGAGTTGAGCCAATTTAGTTGTTGAACTTTTTGACACTAAAAATTTTTGTCGGTAGGTTGACCTATGCCCCAAAGCCAGTCAAAAAGCCCAACCCAAAAACAGCATGAAAAGCTTAAAAAAGAGATTGAGAAGCATGATGAGCTTTATCACCAAAAAGATCGTCCAATTATCTCAGATTATGAATACGATCAGCTTTTTAACGAGCTTTTAGCACTTGAAAAAACACATAAAAATTTGGATATTTCTGATTCACCTTCACAACGGGTCGGTGGTGAGGCTATTTCAGCCTTTAAAAAAATTGCGCACCGAAAACCAATGCTCTCGCTTGCAAATAGCTATTCAACCGAAGATATTTTAGATTTTGATCTCAGAGTGAAAAAGTTTCTACGCAATGACGACGCTGTAGAGTATTTTGCCGAACCCAAGCTTGATGGTCTTTCGATGGAGCTTATCTACGAAAATGGTCTTCTCGTGCGGGCCTTAACCCGCGGTGATGGCGTCGTGGGTGAAGACGTAACCCATAATGTAAAAACAATAAAAACTATACCGCTACGCTTAAAAACCAAAACGCCGCCAAAGTTGCTTGAGGTCCGCGGCGAAGTTATCATTTTTAAAAAAGACTTTGTCGCCATGAACGCAGCTTATGAAGAAATCGGTGAAGACAGCTTTGCTAACCCTAGAAATGCAGCCGCGGGTACAATAAGACAGCTTGATCCAAAAAATGCAGCCTCGCGCCCCTTGAAGTTTATGGCTTATGCTCTCGGCGACTACGATGGAATTACTTTTTCTACTCAAAAAAATATTTCGGAAATTTTAAAGGAATTGGGCTTGCCGGTTATAGATCCAGACTTAACAGTTTGCAGCTCTGACCCAAGCGCTCTTATTGGTTATTATTTAAAAATTGAAAAGCGTCGAGCCAAATTAGATTTTGATATCGATGGCATTGTTATAAAGGTAAATTCGCTGACGCAGCAAGAAGACTTGGGCCTTGTGGCCCGCAGTCCGCGCTGGGCCACGGCCACAAAGTTTCAGCCCGAGCAAGCAGAGACCATTATTGAAAATATTGTCGTACAGGTCGGTCGAACGGGAGCCCTAACCCCGGTTGCAATTATGAAACCTGTAAAGGTCGGTGGTGTAACCATTACAAACGCCACTCTTCACAATCAAGATGAAATCAACCGAAAAGATATACGTATAGGTGATGTAGTTTATATACAAAGAGCCGGGGATGTGATTCCTGAAATCGTAAGTGTTAACTTATCAAGACGACCTAAAAACACTGCGCCCTATATAATTTCGCCTAAATGCCCAAGCTGTCAAAAAAAAGCGATTAAAGAAGAGGGCGAAGCTGTTTTAAGATGTGTTAACCCTTTATGCTCTTCAATTTTGAAGGAAGGACTTAAGCATTTTGTTTCTAGGCGGGCGATGAATCTAGAAAAAGTCGGCGATAAACTAATTGAAACCCTGGTTGACGCCGATTTAATCCGCTCGTTTTCAGATTTATATAACCTAAAAAAAGAACATTTACTGGAGCTTGAGCGGCAGGCCGAAAAATCGGTGCATAATATTTTGAGTAGCATTGACGCCGGCAAAAAAACGACTCTTGCAAAATTTATTTATGCTCTAGGAATCCGCTTTGTCGGTGAACAAACGGCAAAACTTCTGGCTGATCATTTTATATCGATCGATGGTTTTTTAAAGGCCACAAAAGAAGAGCTCGAAAGCGTTCCAGAAATCGGTCCGAAAGTTTCATTGTCCATTCTGAACTCGCTCGAAAATAAAGACTTTGTAAAAGAAGTTATTCGGCTTACAAAAATTATTGAATTTGAAAAACCTACGCGTACGCTCGTTGGCCCGCTCGCCGGAAAAAGCTTTCTGGTTACTGGAACACTTGCCGTTAAACGCGATGAGGCCCATGACATTATTGAAAAAAATGGTGGTAAGCTTTTGTCAGGAGTTTCTTCTAAATTAAATTATCTAATCGTCGGCGACGATCCGGGCTCAAAAGTAGATAAGGCTCAATCCCTAGATGTAAAAATCATATCTTGGGATGAGCTATTAAAAATGCTAGCTCCTAATTAATTATTTAGTTTGATTTGTAAAAACTAAATATGGTCGATAATAATATCGCGAGCCATAACAGTCTTGCGACCATCGGCTTTGGCAGACTCGATACCCTTTGTACATAAAGCTTCCATCGCTTTAGAAAGCTGCTCAACAGTTTCTGCAGAGGTATTCATTTCGCCTTTTTCCTTAATAAACTTTTTTACTTTGCTTGTAACTACTAATACATCAGCCATGTTGTCTCCAATCAATAAAGATGACTTAAAAAGCGTTACATACGAGTTGGCCGTTGACAAATAAACCCTCGTTTTGCAACGCCCCGCGGCTAGCGGTGCCAGCCACCTTTAAAATTATTTTTTTGCCGCAAACTGCAAAAGCTCTGCTTTACGGATGGTTTTATCAGCAGCGCTCGGCGTGATCCAGACATACGTATTTCTTTCGTGCGATTCTGTGCACTCAACATTAGTAAAAGCCGGGGACCAGGTTCCGGAATTCAAATGCTCTACAAAACCATAATATTCATGGCGCGCAATATGGGTATGTCCGTATACAACTCTTTTGACAGCCGCAATTTCCGCCTGGCGCGAAAGCAGAGCTTCGTTTGGTTCTTTATATTCTGAAACCAAAGAGGTAATAGATCTGGCGTAAAAAAGAAAAAATGGAATAAATAACATAAGTGGAAGAAAAACCCAATAAAGAGAGATTCCGAGGTAGTTATTAAGTGTTGAAGTTATTTGATAAATAATAATAAATCCAAATGATATTAAAAAAAGACGATCCAGCCAAAGTTCTTTCATGATCAAAAGCGGGCTTGTATTCGCGGGCACAACAAACAACTCTTCTAACTGCCGCACCATTGCAGGCGTTGCCTGAGACAAAGCTGCGGCCTTATTCACCCGAGACTCCTGACTGATGTCTCCTTTATAAGGCGTAGCAAACCTATCGGCCGTAACATGCCACAAGGTAGCCACTGAGCACCAAAGCCACGTCCACATAATCAAGGGTTGTGTCTTGATTAGATATTTGAAAAAAAATCTAATATATTCCGTTACAGACATAATATAATTTCTTTCAACATGTGGATTAAATAGACCAAGCCCATTCATCATGTATCGACAGGCCACATTGCCAAACGGCAAGCGAACCGATAACTCATTGTAATCCAGCAAAAATGGATTGAGCGGATTTTCACAGATACAGTAGGGGTCCTGCTGATTTCCATGCTCAATCAATGTGTCGCCGTTACTGACATAGAACCAACTGGTAAAAATCAGATTTTTTTTTGCGTTTTCGGATACATCTAAAACTTCACGAATGTAGGACTGCACGTCCCGAAAATGTAATTCGACATCATGGTTTCCGGGTATGATTACAATTTTATTGCCCTTATTCAGAAAATCTCTCATGGCATCAACAAAAACTTTATGCTCCTCAAGAATTATTTTTATTTTAAAAAGTGATTTTTCCTGCTGCGGGAAAAGTCCGCGCCGAGTTTCAAGCCAGTTGATTTTGTAAATTGCTTTTTCTGGCAAACTCATTACGCTATCAAAATCAAAAATATCGCCATTTAAAATGAGCTCAATGTGGTGCACAGACGTCTCACGACTGGCCTCCAACTGAATGTGTTCTAAAAATTGCGCTAGTGATTCATCTATATAAAATTCTTTTGTTTTAAATTTCTTCCAAAGCGGATGCTTTGACTTGACCCGATGCCTCGGGGGCTCTGAATCTGTCAGGTGTAAATCGCTGATTATGGCCGTATATGTTAAACTCACCATGACATTCTTTCATAAGTTGGGCTAAAATCAACAGCATGAATACATTTTACATTAAAAATCTGAAAACACCGATCGCGGTGCTTGGTTTAGGTAAAAGCGGTTCAGAGGCCCTAAGTCTACTTCAATCGGCAGGTTATACACCCGAACAAATTGTAACCTATGATGAAAAAAATAGCTCAGCCCAGTTTCATACACCAGAACAGATGTTATCATTAGCTCCCAAAACATTGGTTGTTTCTCCGGGCATACCCTTAAATAGCGACTGGATACAAAAACTTGCTTCTTCTGGCGCACACATAACATCAGAAATCACCTTAGCCGCAAGTCTGCTCACTACAGAAAAAATAATCGGTGTAACGGGCAGCATTGGAAAAAGCACCGTCGTATCACTGTTAGGAGTCGGCGTAAAAGTTCTAGACCAGAACGCCTTTATCGGCGGAAATATCGGAACACCATTCTGCACCTACGCGTTGAAACTGATCAAGGGTGAACCTAAGGCTGAGTGGATTATTCTTGAACTTTCGAGTTACCAGCTTGAAAACTGTGTCCAGCTTGTTTTAGATCACTCCATCGTTACATTTCTTTCTGCCAATCATTTAGAAAGATATGCAAATATAGAAGAGTATTATCAAACTAAATTAAAAATCACATCCATCACAAAAGAATTTTGTTTGTTCGGAAAAACTTCGAAAGACGGCGAAAAATACTCAGCCCAGGCCAAATCAAAAACCAAGCTGGTTAGCGCTGATAATTTTTCTAAGCCTGACTTTTTATCAAATATTTATTTGCTTGGAAAACACAATAAAGACAACTTCGCCTTAGCGGCCGAAATGGCCGCGCTCTGCCATTGGCCCGAGGCCAGCTTTATGGAAATGGCACAATATCGGGGTTTACCACACCGACTGGAGTTTGTTGCCGCGCTTGGTGGTATAACCTATGTTAATGACAGCAAAGCCACCGCGATGGACTCTGTGCTGGTGGCGGTTAAGGGTTGTCTTGATACTCTTACTTCTGAAGCTAAATTATTTTTGCTTTTGGGAGGCAAAGATAAAAATCTTCCCTGGAGTGAATTGTCGGCCCCTCTTGCAATCCCTCAGGTACAAGTTGTTTTTTTTGGAGCCTGCGGTCTTATTGCTAAAGAAAGTACTGGTTTGCTGGGAGAATATTTTGAAAAGCTCGGATCGGCCATAAACTATTGTCAAAAACGCGCACGAGTCGGCGATGTCGTTTTATTAAGCCCGGGCGGAACCAGTTTAGATGAATTCAAAAACTTTGAAGAGCGTGGTGATTTTTTTAAAACCCTTGTTTTGAGCAATTTTGAAGCCTAAAAAAGAACTGGCTAGTCCGCACTGAAGTGCGTAACGGAAATCTGTCCAGCCATAACATTAAAAACCTGCGAGTAAATTCTTTCTGTATTCTGCTCCTGTGCCACCACTTCACGCGCGCCCGCCGGCACATTAAACAAAATAAACCCGCCGCCCAGGGTGGCTTCAGAAACAATTTCTCCAAAGGAATTGAAGTAAACCATATTTTCTTTATTGTAACCTTCAGCTGTTAAATAAATATCGTAGCTCAAATTTTTAGAAAATCCGACAATAATTCCATCGTCAGGATTTCTGATTATTTTTTTAAACTCTGTGATGGCTGACAACCACTGTTCCTGTATCATCGGCAAATGTACATACTCCTGAAGAGAGCTTTGTATATAGCGAATAGGTAAATACTTTTGATCATTTGTTTTAACTAAATATTCGCTGATTCCATTTTGCGAATATGTTTTAAATGATGCGTTTCCATCTCTAGTTTCTAAAGCCCCTTCGGCGTCCGTAAAAACAACCTCGACATTGGCGGGCTCTGCCGTAAAGGCATCGAAGCTTCGTACAATATTTGTTTTGGGAATGCTTTGAGTGGCAATATTTTGAAACGCTATTGAATCTTCTTCGGCAATAAACATCTGGCTTCCCAAAACAAGCCCCTCTTTAGCAGCGACAATGTGATAGTTGTTGGGCTCAAGACCAACGAACATAAAATAACCATTTTCAGAAGTTGAGGTTTGTGTAACCGATGGAATCATAAATTGATCAAAATAAATCGGCGCGCCCGCCGTCGTCATGGCAAGCTGAACTTCGGCATGCAGTACGGGTTTACCGTCTGATAAAACTCTTCCGATGATGATAGGACCATTTTTAGATTTAAACTCAATTTTTTGAACATCCGAAATATATGAAATAACCCCCTCCGTCCACTTTGTAGTAAACATAAAGGTCTCGGTCTTTTCTCCAGTATGACGAATAGATGTGATATTCTTATAAATCTGGCTTGGATCAAAAATTCGGCTTATGGTTGACGAGTAATTTGAAACATTAGTAAAAACATCGCCGGGTTTTTCAAGCCAGTTTTGATTATCGAAAATAGTCGCGGCAACTGGCGATTTGTTATCGCCGGTTTTCTTGGATACATTATTTGTACTACCACTTGCGACGCGCGTACCCTCGGCTGGTAGGCGAAATGATGGGTTTACCGCCACGCTTGGCGGCAGACCTACACGAAGAAACGGCCCCTCGTAAAAATTTCCGCGACTGTATAAGTTAATTAGTCTTTCGCGGTCTTCTCCGATAAGCCGACCATTTCGGTCTTTAATTTGTGCAATTAAATATCCCCGTGGAGACTCTATATCGATCGAATACTGCCCTGCTATTAAATCAATGCGCCCAGCTTCGCGAACTTGACCCTCTTCGATTCTTTTTAATTCGATATAATGGTCTACAACTCCCACTCCATCAATTAACTCAAACTTGCCCCTGATCGTCGCCCACTTATTAATAAGCGTATTTGTGACCTCTGCGGCTTCAGGTTGTGCCATGAAAATATTCGCCGTACGAAAACCGGTATCTTGAGCTGCTAAAAACTCACTCTTATTGAATTTCATTTCAGCAACCTGAACTCGACTGGCGGGCTCTGATAAACTTAGATTACTTAAGTACGTACTTGGTGCACTATGTAAAGTCGTAGCGGCCAGAGTTCTTTTTTTTTCTTGAGCATTTTCTTCTAATCTTTCCTG
>JBBTEQ010000022.1:0-9235 GCA_038042235.1 Bdellovibrionota bacterium
TAACTAACTGTATTGAAATTGATGTTCAGATAACCACATTTGGTCCGATGTACGGATATTTGAAAGTTCCCGTGTGAAACATTTGAACGCCAGTTTGTGTACAGATGTCTAATATTGAGACACTCAAATGCAACCTATTGCTTTAAAGCCGGAATACGTATTGCTCATAGTAGAACACCTAGAGACCTCAACTAAGGATTCTTTAACCAGTACGTAAGGATTGTTATGATAAGAATATGGCTGCTATTACTATTATTAGTAAGTTACTCTTCATTTTCTAAGGCGAACACTTGCAAAGGCCTAATGGACGCCACGCTCAGGGTTGACGTTAAGCTCTCAGCAATGCCGCAGGCGTTAAAACTCTCAACCAACAAAGATATTAATTTTAAAGAAAGTGATTCTGCTAAAATTAAAGAAGTTATTTCACAAAACTTTATTGTGACAGAGGCAGAAATACTAAACCTTCAAGCTAATGGAGGAAAATCTGTAAATTTGATTAAATTGATCGACCTTATCTTAGAAAAACTAGATAGTCAGAATGTAGACATTTCTGAAAAGAGTACGAAGATCGCAAAACTCTATAGTGAAGTTTTTAAACCCATGATCAACGAATTTGAAATGGAACAACAAAAACCTGCGAAGTTCACTTTTGCCAAGGCCATAATTGATATCGAATCATTTAAACCCACTGAATTTACAGAAAATGGAGCTTTGGCTTTAACGGGAAAAAGAATGTTGTATGCGCATGTCGGGGATTTTTATGAAATGACTAAATCCTATATTGAAAAAACAGCACCTTATACAGAGGTACCTATTAATGGCCGCAGTGTTCTGGTGTTTAAAGATATACGCGATATCGAATCCCATAACTATTTCCCGCTTGAATTCAAAGGCCACGATGCAAGACATATGCATTATTCCACAGGTCATCCCTATTCAATCGGACTAGTTTGGAGTGCCGCCCGAACTAAAAATCATATTCGTTATATTTTAGTTAGTGGATTATTTGAAGGTGTGGACACAGCACAATACGGATGGGAGAGAAATATTACCAATCACTTCAGGGAAAAGAGCCTTAATCTAGAAGAGGCGTTGATTGAAATCGGCCTAATGAACCAAATTGAATTGACTGAATTAGCCACCAAAACAGCTGCTATTGGTAAACTCACAGATTTTGAGAGTTGGACACCAACAAATAACGGCATATTTACAGTTCAAGGGCGATCAGGAAAAGGCTTAAATGCAGAACTATCCACTGCAATGGAAAAACTTTTTCTCGTTCTTAAAAACCCGGAGGAAAGTAAGTACACCAATTATTCTCGCGACCCCTTTAGCAGCATTCCAACTGAGTCGGATCACACAATTCATTAAATTTTTTCTGACTTATTTTTCTGACTTATTTTTTAGATCTATTCAGTTCAATATACTCATCGTATGTTGCATATCGATCATCCTTAATGCCGACATCAAGCTCTATTATGCGATTAGCCACAGTCTGGATGAACTCGTGGTCATGGCAAGTAAACAGCACGGTGCCGTTGAATCTTTTAATTCCATCATTAACGGCTGTTATGCTTTCAAGATCTAAGTGATTTGTGGGGCCATCTAGTAAAAGAACGTTGGCGCCTGATAACATCATTTTAGAAAGCATGCAGCGTACTTTTTCTCCACCTGAAAGCACATTCGACATTTTTAAAGCTTCGTCTCCGCCAAAAAGCATTTTTCCCAGAAAACCGCGAATAAAGGTTTCTTCTCTGATAGTTGAATACTGACGTAACCAGTCCACCAATGAAAGTGGCTCTGTATTAAAGTATTCAGAATTATCCGTCGGCAAATAGCTTTTAGTTGTGGTAATCCCCCACTTAAACGAGCCCGAATCAGGTTTAGTTTTTTCAGACAAAATATCAAGCAGTACTGTTTTAGCCAAATCACTTCGCCCGAGCAAAATAATTTTATCGCCTTTTTTAACAGTAAAACTAATGTTTTTTAAAACAAGTTCACCGTTAATTGAGTGAGAAATATTATCAACAGTTAAAATATCCTGACCTGCTTCACGTAAAGATTCAAAACCGATAAAAGGTTTTTTTCTAGATGATGTCGGCATTTCATTAAAAGTTAGCTTTTCAAGTTGTTTTTGTCTTGATGAAGCTTGTCTAGACTTAGAAGCATTCGCGCTGAATCTTTGAATAAAACTTTTTAGATCTTCAGCTTTGTCGGCACTTTTTTTGTTCTGGTCAGACAACAACCTCTGACTTAATTCACTGGCCTGCTGCCAAAAATCATAATTGCCGGTGTAGGTCGTTACTTTAGCAAAATCAATATCCGCAATATGAGTGCAGACTTTATTTAAAAAATACCGGTCATGCGAAACCACAATAACGGTGTTCTCAAAATTAAATAAAAACTCTTCCAACCATTGAATAGCATAGATATCCAGATGATTCGTAGGCTCATCTAATAACAAAATATCTGGAGCCCCAAAAAGTGCCTGTGCTAAAAGAACTTTAACTTTTTCACCGGCGCTTAGTTCTTTCATTTCTTTAGAATGAAGACTTTCATCAATCCCCAGCCCCGCCAGCATGGTGGCGGCTTCAGCATCGGCCTCCCAGCCATTAAGCTCTGCAAATTGCATTTCAAGCTCGGAAGCTCTTTCGCCGTCAGCTTCA
The DNA here is from genome assembly GCA_038042235.1 of Bdellovibrionota bacterium. Lineage (GTDB taxonomy): Bacteria > Bdellovibrionota > Bdellovibrionia > Bdellovibrionales > Bdellovibrionaceae > Pseudobdellovibrio. The sequence continues at coordinate 2,667 of JBBTEQ010000022.1, forward strand.
GAAAAATTGGGATTGGCGTAAATCTCATCTTTAGCCTGCATGATTTTAAATAACTTTTCATTACCCATCAGTACGGTTTTTAATACCTGAACATTATCAAAAGCATAATGATCTTGTTTCAAAACCGATAGTCGCTGATCGGACCCTAATATCACTTCACCTGTATTCGGCTGAATTTCTTTTGCAAGAATTTTTAAGAACGTAGATTTGCCAGCCCCATTTGCACCTATCAAACCATAACAGTTGCCGGGAGTGAATTTAACATTCACTTCATCAAAAAGTTTTCTGCCGCCAAACCTAAGACTTACATTGCTTGTGCTGATCATTTAATTAAAATCCTAATATATCGATGTAGGTAGTACCTTTAGCAAGGGATGATGATGTTTTTGCATTTTGCCCTTTGATCAACACTTTACTGTTTTTAAAAAGTTCTTTAAATGCAACACGTGAAATATTTTTTAAATTTATATTGTCGTTTTGGTCTCTTAAAGCCTGTAACAAAACGCTATCAAGACGTTTTTGCGCACTATTGAGTTCTAAAACAATACGAAATGAGTTTTTTGCCTGTGGCGGGATATGATCTTGCATGACAACCTCTTAATAGCGAGATTGTTAACATTATGTGCAAAACTTATCAAGTGGTAATGACAGAAGCCAAAGCTATCACATAATCATTGTATTTTTTATGCTTTTCGAAAGTCTCAAAGTAATCAAAACCACTGAGCTTGTTATAATTAAAATTTATAGCATTTAACCGCATATAAAACCGGCTTGTAACCTCTTTAAATCGAGGATCCAGCGTAAATCCTATCTTAAGCAAAGCCCTAATGGTTTTAATTTGTTTCAACGAAAAACTCTGCTGAGTCACAATATTTAATACGCGATTCAGGTGCTTTTCATCCATGCTATTGAATGAATAATTCGAGTGCAGATAGCCGAAAAAAATAAGTTGAGTGAAGCTATCTTCACCAATCTCTTTTTGTAAATTTTTTAAATTAGTTATTTCGTGAAACAGGGCCGAATAGGAATTTCGATCATAAAAAACCTTATGTACTGATTCATTTGCATCCATTACCGCTAGTAACTCGCAGGTATTGGCAAATGATTCTTCCATCAATATATGTAAAAGTTTGTTTTCTGTTTTTAGACCTGCTGAAGCTTTCTTAGCTAGTTCTCTAGCCACCGCATGGCAAGACTCATGAAATACAAAATTTTTTCTAAGGTTATCGCTGATATCATCCCACTCAATGACACCTGGCCTTCGCTCTTCAAGCTCCTTAATAACGCTGACATTATCTAGATAGGGAATTGTTTTAGCTTCTAAAATAGCGTCCAGTTGGCTTAATGGCAAAGCCAGATAGGCCTGGCTAGCAGAACAGACTTCATCGCTGAATTTATACCCCTGTTTAACAGCTGCCACACGTATATTATTGTAAATTTTGTTATGTTCACAAAGATAAGAGTCGCCCAAATTATGACTAAGTCCATAGCTGTGATTCGCGTTTATGTGTTCGCTTAGCAATCTTGAGATCTTCATTTTGTACTTTCTGTGCAAGTGAATTCAAAATTTATTGTAAAAGTTTTATACATAAAAAGTAACATTTATTTTTTATGTTTTATTAGGAGACATAAAAATAGTTTCAGCTCGGACATTTTTAAAAGATAGCTTATAATTAAAAATAGATAAACAAGGAGCGTTTATGATATTAAAACTAATAATCACTACTGGGCTGTCAGGACTTTTAATGCTTTCCTGTGAGCAAGGAGGCTCCGCCTCTTCTGCGGCTAAAACAAGTGATGTCAATTTCGCTGCTAATGCTGCCTTTGCCATAAATATGCCCACTACAACAGACTGTACTTTTGATAATTCGACTCTATTAAGTGGCAGCACTGTTACCGCCTATCAAAACTCCAGCGTTTCATTTGGATCCAGCTGCGTTTCTGAAACTCGCAGCTGTGATAACGGGCTGCTGAGTGGAAGCTACAGTTTCGCCTCGTGCAGCGTAGCTGGCCCTGCCAGCTGTCTATTCAATGGAAGCACTCTTGCCCATGGAAGCTCAGTTGAGGCTTATAATATATCCTCTGTAGAGCTTGGCGGTGAATGCATCAGTGAAATGCGTACCTGTGATAACGGAGTACTATCAGGTTCCAATCAATATGCCAGCTGCTCGATTAATTTACCTGCCAGCTGTCTTTTCAACGGCCAAACCCTCGCTAATGAACAATCGGTAAATGCTTATCTTACTTCTTCAGTGGCTTATGGTGAACTTTGCAGCGTTGAAACCAGATACTGTATTGACGGTGCATTATCAGGATCAAACCAATATGCCAGCTGCGCAGTGAATGAACCTGCTGGTTGTCTTTTTAACGGCCAATCAATTGCTCACGGACAAAATGTAACCGCTTACCTAAACTCGTCCGTGAGTTTTGGAACTCAATGCAGTAATGAAACTCGTACTTGCGACAACGGAGTATTATCAGGATCAAATCAGTATGCCAGTTGCGCAATAGACCAACCGAGCAGTTGTCTTTTTAACGGACAAACAATTACACATGGAGCTTCTACAACAGCCTATCTTGAATCAAGTACAAGTTCAGGTGAGCTCTGTGATGCCGAAGAAAGATTCTGTAACAATGGCGAACTAGCGGGTTCCCATCAGTACGCCAGTTGTGTGATGGACCAACCGGCCAGCTGTCTCTTTAACGGACAAACAATTGCCGATGGCTCAAGCGTCCAAGCATTTGGAAATTCAAACGTAAGTTTTGGTGATTTCTGTATTTCACAACTCAGAGAATGTAAAAATGGAGTTCTGTCTGGCTTCGGAGAATATGCCAGTTGTGTTGTGAACCAGCCAGCCAGCTGTCTTTTTAACGGTCAAACCATTACGCACGGCCAAACTATTATTGGTTACAAAAGTAATATCGTTAATGGCAATCAAAAGTGTGAATCCGAAGTTAAAACCTGCAACAATGGAGACCTTAGCGGAACTTTTACTTATCCTAGCTGTATAGTAAAAAATCCAGCAGAAGATAATGATCACGGCAAAGACAAATACTGTAAAAAAGAACGCGTCGAGAAAAAGAATAAGTGCGATAAAGACGATGATCAAGATAATGATGACAAAAACCGGGATAATAAATCAAGCGAGGTAAAACAAAACAACACTTGGTATCTTGGTTTACTTAAAGACAAACACCGAGAACATTTTAACTGTGGCAATCACTATGGTTGGTATACAGAAAAAAAGAAAAGACACCATCATAACAAGAAAAATAAATAACGACTATAGACTGAGTTTAATACCAATAAGTATCTGCCAGTCATTCCCCAGTCTGAATTCGCTATTCTGTGTACCGCTTGCGATACTTATGTTAGAAAATACTTGGTAAGAATCATACAAGGCTTTATCAAACTCAAACTGAAATTGCGAAGATTCATCTTGAAGTGAGCGCATGTAGCGGGAATAAAAATTAAATTCGTTGAGGTTGAATGGTTCATTCACTCGTAATGATGTGTAAAAATAATTTTGTCCTAACAACTCAAGTCCCGGCTTTAAAAACCGCTGCAAATTTTGTGTGTAGTTAGGATTCAATGTGTTAGAACTCGCTGCAATTGCATTGTTTAAATCATTTTGACGAAATCCAGCACCATTATATATATATTCAAATCTTAGATCATAGTTGTCCTCAAACCGAACTCCCAAAACACCAAGGCTTGGCCACTGAAACTTGGATTGATTATCAGGTACCAAATTATAATTAACCCCGTTGGCTTGTGGAATAAAATTAATTTTATGTTGCATATGCTTAATATCTGCATAAGCAGAAAACCCATTAGAATTATTGTAATTAAAATATTCCCCGACAAACACATTTGATTTCTCTTCACTGCCTGCAACAAAACCAAAATAATTTGCACTTTCGGCTATTGATTTTTCATACTTCATTAGTATTTTCGGCGTAAACTTACCCTCAGCAATCCACTCGGCCTCGTTATTTGATAGAGGTTGAAAAATCAGTACAAGATTATTTTCTTTATCTATGGAGTAATTAGTTCTTAATAAGATTTGGCCTTTTTCTTTATAAATCACACTCCTTTGTTCCGTATTAAAATGATAAAAGGGATTTGTCGCGTTTATAAACTCAGCAGGCCCCCATTGATAAACCTGCAAGCCAATTGTTGTTGAAATATGGGGCGTCCAGCTTTGCTCATAAAAAGCATCTGTTAAATCCAGCTTTGTCTTAGTTTCTTGCTCAGTCTGATTATTCAAATGGATATTTTTACTTGCAGTCCTAATTCGAGGCCGTATAACGACTCGTTGGCCAGCCTCAGCCCACTTTATTTCACTTCGCAAATCTAGATGATACTCTGAGTCTGGTGTTTTAAAAATCTGATTTAACGGGTTAACACTCGAGTTCAGCAATTGGTTTTTTTGCGCATAGAGATAGACATTAAATGAATACTGCGTATCCGCAAAGCTAAAATTGTACAATAGCAAAAATAGTATTTTATACATGATCTAAGTTTTCTATGATTTTCTTATTGAGTTCATGTCGGGTTGAATACAAACAAGCTAAAAAGCTAACAAATACTAAGATAGAAAATGCATTTAAATAACCGTAAAAGGTAAAATTAATTTTAAATAACACGGACTCAGATAAGAGTCCTGCTTTATAACGAATCTGAATCGAATTGAGAATTAAAGTTAACAGCAATGAGGCCACTATTCCTATAAAATTTCCGCACAGAGTCAGTAAAAACGTTTCGTACATAAACATTTTTACCACTTGCTTGGTTTTAAACCCAAGACTTCTGATCGTACCAATTTCGCGACTTCGTTCCTTAATGATTTTGATCAGTGTATTAACAACCGATAAGGTTGAAATTATCAAAATCACTAAAACTACAAAATTTCTAAAAATCGACATGAGGTCCAATATTTTAATATAAGTTCCTCCAATGGGATGCTCAAGCCAGGTCATTATTTTAATTTGCGGGTACTGAGTCGCGAATTTTTGATTAAAAAATTCAATGAATTTATTTTTTTCATTTGGGTTCTTAAGTTCAACCGCCATCATTGTTACATTTTTACTATTTAAAAGCGTCTGAGCCGTTTCAAGCGAGGTTATTAAATATCTGTCATCAATATCGCGATAACCTGCATCCATCAGGCCCACCGCACTTACATTCACCGCATTCAGTTGAGTATCTGATGTCATAACCGAAATCTGCAGATCTTTGCTGGGGCAATCAAAACTTCTTTCTTTCGCTTCATACCCACCTGTATAAGAATGAATCCTGTGAGAAAAATCCCACGTACATCCCAATTTTTTTGCTAAGCCCTGCCCGAGCATCGCTGAAAATTCAATATTCGACTTATGGAGAGGTAAACCAAGTGTCGCGTTCCACGACCAATTTTGTCCGCGAACTTTCTCGCCTGAAATGACATCAAAACCCCGTCCCAGTACTATTGCAGATTGATTACCATTAGTAATCAATCCTTGAAAATTCAAAAACCTCACACGATTATTAACTAGTTCCTTTTGCTCCTTAAGAAAATTCTCTAGGTCCACCTGCTCATGTTCAAATAAAGAGTACTTCCAGGGCTCCGCTAGCCCTGACTTGGTGTGAATTTCGGGCTTTTCAATAATTAAATCCCCAAGCATTGAGCGATGCCGAAAAGAATCCTCATACATCTGAGTTAAATTATCAATATAGCCATCAAAAAGAACGAGCGATACAAATGAAGCCGATAACGACAATAACGCCGACAAAGAATGTCTCCAGTTTTTTTTAACATTTCTATAGGCAATCTTCCAAAAAACCATTATCTACCTTGTTATATTATTAATATTAAAAATGGCATCGGGATGGTCTGCAATTTTTGGTTTTGCATATTTTATAACACTTTTATTCTGAGAAAACTTGGCATCGATAATCGTCAACTGACTAACAAAGGCGATATTTTTACCGGCGATTGTAAGTGAATTATTATACTCAAGCCGTCCAATTTTAAAAACCTGTCCTTGTAAGGTTAAAAACTCAGCTTGAGTCGCGAGCTTAGTTTTATCACTGATCCAATAGCGTATCTGATCGTAGGTTAAATTATTACCTTTGGCTTTGAGTAATAATACATGATGCTTAACGCCCTCAAAATCCACGGTTTTTTCTAAAGTTGCCGAGTAATCACGTGCATAATGTGTTGATGCAATATCGCCATTGGCTGCCTGACCACTTAATTTCTGTCTGGCGGCAATCGAGACCGGTTTTTTTAAAGAATTTTTATAAAACCACATCTGGCGATCATTAAATAAAAAAACTTCGCCTTTATTTTTAGCCGGCTTAAGTGCCTCGGCATAGGCATCATGGCCTTTTGCTTTAATAAAAAACTCGCGACTTGTGGTTTCTTCGTTCTCCGTAGTTTCAATACTAACATTCCACTCTATCCCTTCTTGTAAGCCGCCACGTCCGCGATCAGAAGCCTTCAGTAGTTCAGTTGCTAAATCCTGTTCTGCTAACGATGTGAGCGCCGTCAAAACACAGAACACTAACGAAAAAAATTTCATCT
>JBBTEQ010000023.1:0-6547 GCA_038042235.1 Bdellovibrionota bacterium
TACTCAGATCTGATTTAGTGTTCAGCATTAAGGCTTCAAGCTGAGCCCACTGAGTTATTTTTTGAGAATTAATTTCAATTATTTCATCGCCCGTTCTAAGGCCCGATTGATACGCCAGACTACCTGTGATCACAGCAACGACGCCGCTTTTAGCATAAGGCAAAACACCCTCAATCTGCCCCAGTTTAGACTCAAGAGAAAAAATATTAGGATTATCAATTGAGGTCACTTTAAGGTTCAGATCTTTTTTCTGACCACCGACATCTACTAAGACCGCAGATACCGATGAGTCTTTAAACTGATTCAAAATTTTTTGAAAATCTTCGTAGTTTTTTATTTTAACAGAATTAACTTCTAAAATACGATCGCCGGGCTTTAATCCCAGCTGCGCAGCAGGTGAGTTTACTGTAACGTCAGCAATGACCGCTGCTCGAGACTGCTCTCCCAGTTCGGCAATTATAGTAAAAATAAAAATCGCAAAAACAAAATTCATCAGCGGTCCGGCTAGCACAACAGCTATTCGCTTCCATGGACTTTTATGAGAGAACGACACTTTCTTGTCTTCTTCGGTCAGAATCGCTTCACTACCCATTTCGCCGAACATCTTCACATAACCACCAAGCGGAATTAAAGAAATACAATAAGTTGTGTCGCCTCTTTTAAAGCTGAATATTTTTTTACCGAAGCCTAAAGAAAATACTTCAACGCGAACGCCGCACATTCGCGCCACAATAAAATGGCCGAACTCGTGTACAAAAACCAGAATTCCCAATAAAATTGTAAAAGGTAGAATATTAGAATAGATCGCAACGAAAATAGAAGATAATTGTGTCATAGCTTTCTATTGTAAACGCTTTTTTAGGGCCGTCTAGAGAGAATGTGTCTAGGCGACGCGCTAGCTACAACTTCTATAAACAAAGAAATGCCAGCCTAAAGTCCAGCAGTAACTCAACTGCTAGGCTGAAAAATTCACCGCAATAAAATAAAACAAGGGGGCCGCAAATAAAACACCGTCTAATCTATCCAGTATACCGCCATGGCCCGGCATTATCGACCCCGAATCTTTAACTCCCGAAACCCTTTTTATTAAAGACTCAAAAAAGTCTCCAATTTGACCTAAAATTCCACCGAATAATCCACAAAAAACTAAAATATAAATTGGTGCTGAAGGAATTAAGTACTTAAAGCTTAGCGCCGCAAACAAAGAAAAAAGTAATCCACCCATTGCTCCTTGCAAACTTTTTTTAGGTGATAATGTAGGTGCAATTTTTGTTTTTCCAAAGTTTACCCCAAACAAGTAGGCACCGATATCACCGGCAAATATAACAGCAAGCAAACAAAACAACCATTCAAGACCATTATTAGTTTGAGTAATCCAAACCACCGTTGCTGGTAAAAAACAGACATAAACTAAACCTAAACAACTTTTTGCCACAAAACTGAGTATCTGATCCAAATCTTTAAATAGGCGATGAAATATAACTCCAAAGCTTGCAATAAAAACAAAACTGAAAATAAGTGCAAAATCTGTAAGATGCGGTAGCTGATTTTGTGTGATCAATAAAAAAATCGCGGTGGTCAAAAATATAAATTGCGAGTTAACGAACTTCGGGTATTCGGTTGAAAAAAACATACGTGCCATTTCATATGAGCCGCGAACAGCGCAAAACAAACATAAAATGTAGGCGCCAGTTTTTTGTCCAAAATAAACCGCACCAATAACAATAACCGCCGCTGCGAGAGCCGAAAGTACTCTATAAGAAATGTTCGTCATTTTTACTAAAGACCTTTCCAAAACGTCTTTCGCGCCCTAAATAGCTTTGTATAGCCTCATGAAAGTCTTTTGCTGAGTAGTCCGGCCATAATATAGGACTGAAGAAAAGCTCACTATACGAAGCTTGCCACATCAAAAAATTAGAAAGTCGAGACTCTCCGCTCGTGCGAATAATTAGATCTGGATCCGGCGTGCCGGCTGTCATTAAACTATCTGAAAGACTTTTTTCATTTATCTGATCGATACTCAGTTTGCCGTCTATTACTTTTTTAGCTAAAGACTGAGCCGCTAAAACCAACTCGCGTCTGGAACTATAACTCAATGCAAACGAGAGGTTTAGGCCCGTGTTGTTCTTCGTCAGCTCTTTGGCTTCAATAATAGCTTTTTGAATTTCGACCGGGAGTTTACTAACTTCGCCGATAACATTAAAGCGAATATTTTTTTTATGAAGATTAACCGTTTCTTTTTTCAAGTAACGCGTGAGAAGCTTCATTAAAAACGCCACTTCGGCCTGTGGGCGTAGCCAGTTTTCGGAACTGAATGCATACAATGTTAAATTTTTTAAACTCAAGTCAGAAGCCTGAGTAATAATTTTTTTAGCAACACGCGCGCCTTTAATATGACCGAAAGTTCTAGGCTTGCCACGCAACTGCGCCCATCTGCCGTTTCCGTCCATTATAATTGCAATGTGTTGTAATTTTTTTAACATTGGCCGGCCTGACTTAAATAGTCAGGATTGATTTCTCTTTTTCTTCGGCAATCTGATCAATTTTTTTTATAAAATCATCTGTGATTTTCTGAACATCTGCTTCCGCTTTTTTAGATTCGTCTTCACTTATCGCCTTATCTTTAAAGGCCTTTTTTACTTCTTCATTAGCATCGCGACGAACTAATCGAACAGCAACACGGGCTTCTTCAATTGTTTTTTTAACTTGTTTTGCAAGATCCTTGCGTCGCTCCTCAGTTAAATCAGGAACTTTTAGGCGAATTACTTTTCCATCATTAATTGGAGCCATTCCGATATCTGACTTAACAATTGATTGTTCGATTTCTTTTAATATTGAAGACTCCCATGGTGCAATTAAAAATGTTTTTGCGTCAGGGGTTGAAACTGAAGCCACCTGGTTAAGCGGGGCCTGCTGTCCATAATAATTAATTCGAATTGAATCCAACATTGAAACCTGGGCTTTTCCTGTGCGGATTTTTTTAAGCTCTTCTCCAAGAGAAAGAATGACTTTGTCCATTTTAACTTTAGCACTATTTTTAGCATTATCTAACATGGTATTTCTCCTTTTTCTTAGCTAGCTTTAGTGAACAATGGTTCCGATGCTCTCGCCTTTTACAGCTTTTAATATGTTACCCGGCTTTGCAAGATCAAATGTCATGATCGGAAGTTTATTGTCCATACAAAGACTGATCGCCGTTGAATCCATAACCTGCAAGCCCTGTTTCAACACGTCAATGTAACTGATTTGATCGTACTTTTTAGCACCGGGGTTTTTAGTCGGATCTTTGTCGTAAATTCCGTCAACCTTAGTGGCTTTCATCAAAACTTCTGCATTGATTTCCATAGCTCTGAGTGCCGCTGCGGTGTCTGTTGTAAAGTAGGGGTTGCCTGTTCCAGCACCGAAAATAACTATACGACCTTTTTCTAAATGCCGTATAGCTCTTCTGCGGATATACGGCTCAGCGATTTCATCCATTTCAATTGCAGATTGAACACGCGTCGGCACATTTTCTTTTTCAAGCGCGTCCTGAAGCGCCAAGGAGTTAATACACGTCGCAAGCATTCCCATATAGTCTGAACTCGCGCGGTCCATTCCCTGTGCCGAAGCCGCAATGCCACGAAATATATTTCCGCCACCGATAACTAAACCGATTTCAACACCGGTTTGATGGGCGGCTTTAATATCCTGAGCAATTTGTTTAATTACGACCGTATTAATTCCGGTGCCCTGAGGTCCCGCAAGCGCCTCGCCACTCAATTTAAGAAGAATTCTCTTATATATTGAACTTGGTGAACTCGGCGAATTTTTCAAAAAAGCTCCCTCGTTTGGGTTGGGGTTTAGTACGTCTCGTGTATATTTCTAATGTGTTTTTGTCTGAGCTGCAACTTCTGCTGCAAAATCGACAACTTTTTTCTCGATTCCTGCACCTAGTTCAAAACGTAAAAATCGTTTAATTGTTAGATCGCCGCCAGCTTTTTTAGAACATTCTTTTGCGTAAGCATTGATCGTTAAATCTGGATTTTTAACAAAGCTTTGATCAACTAAACAGTTTTCAGCCAAGAACTTACGAATTTGACCTTCTACAATTTTATCAAGCATTTCTGGTTTTTTACCGGACTCAATAGCTTTTTGCTTCAAAATATCTTTCTCTTTTGCAACAACTGCAGCATCCATTTGATTTTGCGAAAGTGCCATTGGGCTCATCGCTGCGATATGAAGGCAAACATCTGAAGCTAAAGTTTTTGCTTCTGCTGAGGCTGCTGCCGCTGCACTGGCCGCATTGATTTCAATCATCACGCCAATTTTTCCTTCACCATGAATGTAAGTGTGTACTAAACCAGTTTCGCCGGTGGTGTATTTTTCATGCCGACGTATAACCGTGTTTTCACCTATTGTTGCAATCGCTTCTTTCAAAACGTCACCAACTTTTTTACCCGGAGCGCCTGCAAAGTCTTGCTCTAATATCGGAGCCGTAGAGTTTGTTTTTAAAATATGTTGGGCTATTGAGTTAACAAAGTTTTTAAAATTATCAGTGCGGGCCACAAAATCAGTTTCTGAATTGATTTCAACAACAACTGCATTTTTGCCAGAAGTCGCAGCAAAAACAGTTCCTTCTGCAGCAATACGATCGGCTTTTTTAGATGCAGCAGACAGACCTTTAATTCTTAACCATTCAACTGCGGCTTCAAAATTACCTTTTGATTCTTCTAAGGCTTTTTTGCAGTCCATCATTCCAGCACTTGTTTTTTCGCGTAACTCTTTAACCATTGAAGCAGAGATAGACATAGGGAGTCTCCATTTTCATTATTATTGTTATTATTTAGCTAAATATTCAGAATTAGAAAACTATACGGCGACCAGCTTATTCAGCTGCATCGTCTTTGGTTTCGCTTAATTCAGCTTCGATCTCAACTAAGTCTGCAGTTCCGGCCGCAACAAGTTTTCTTGTTTTATTGGCTTTAACAACTGTAGGACCCGCTGGTCTTTTTGCATCTGCCTTGTCGCCACGGAAACCACGACCTGGACGATCTGTCTCTTTAGGCGCGTCTTCCATTTTTTCTTTAGCAAGATCAGAGCCCTTGTCAGTATTGGTGCGTAATTTTTGTTCCCAAAGTTTAGCGCCTTCAATAAAAGAATCTGCAACTAAGTTCGAAAACAATTTAATAGCACGAATAGCATCATCATTGCCTGGAATTGGATAATCAACAGTTTCAGGATCAGAGTTTGTATCCGCAATGGCTACAACTTTAATTCCTAACTTGCGAGCTTCTGCAATAGCGATGTGCTCCTTTGGCATATCAACAACAAACATCACGCGAGGTAATGTTTTCATGTCTTTAATACCTTCAAGATATTCAGTTAAACGAATCGCTTCTTTATCAAGACCGGCTCGCTCTTTTTTAGTTAATAAATGATATTCGCCTTTTTCTTTCATGGTATCGATTTTACGTAAACGATCAATTGAAGCCTTAATGGTTTCAAAATTAGTTAACATTCCGCCGAGCCAACGCTTAGTTACGAAATATTGTCCGCATTTTTTTGCGGCTTCTTGAACTGGTTCAATAGCTTGTTTTTTTGTTCCAACAAAAATCGCAGCGCCACCGTTAGCGGCCACTTCTTTTACAAAATCTGCGGCTTGGTTTGCACGTACGACAGTTTTTTGCAGATCGATAATATGAATACCGCCGCGAGCTGCAAATACGTAGGGTTTCATTTTCGGGTTCCAGCGCTGTGTTTGGTGTCCAAAGTGTACGCCGGCGTCTAACATTTCTTTCATGGTAACTTGTGCCATGTATATCCTTTTCTTTACTAGTTTTTCCTCCGAATGACAGAGCTTGGTCGAGTGCAGATGGATCATCTGAACACTCTGTTGGGCCAAGAAACCTTGCTGAAAAACTTTGCAGCAAGACCAGTTGATTACTCATTCGTGTGTTATAGTGGAGAACTGAATAACATAGTGATTTTACTGATGCAAGTCCCGAAAGCGCTCCTTCGGATTTTATCAAATTATTCGATTTACGAACTCAATAACTGATCTAAATGCTATTGAGTCGCGCACACCAAGTGCAATGTATTAGTTTAGACGCTCAAATTTGCTAATTTAACGAATGCCCACCTGAGACAGTAAGCTTTTAAAACAAGTGGGCCCCCAACTGCTATCCGTAACATCAAAATCCTCAGGATTTTAAGTCCCTTCCTGGAACCCGTACACATTGGCGAACCAGCGAAGTTCTAGGACTCTAAAAACTAAAGATTCAAAATTTTCTTAATGATTTCAAGCAGTAATAAAACTAGACCTAAAATCACTTTAGTTAATTTCAAAAAACGTCGAAATCTTCTATACGTGGGTATAGTTAAATCCGGCATTCGGAACCTCCGTTCGAAGTGAGGATCCTAATGTCAATAAAGCGAAGCTGGGGTAACCCGACTTCGCTTTATGCATTTTAGGGGCTTAAAAATTCAGTAAATCAGTAGGGTCCTGCTAGCTAAACTTCAGCGTTGTATTCGCCAGTTTGAGTCGGTTCTAAGGCCTCAACATCGGAAA
>JBBTEQ010000024.1:0-12141 GCA_038042235.1 Bdellovibrionota bacterium
AAGAGTCAATCAGAAAGTATTAATAATTCTGCTCAGACCTTAAGCCGTAAAGATATCGACTCTGAAATAGATGATAACAGTGATTTGGCCAGTGACCTAGCCAGTGACTCGTCAGACACTCTTATTTCTGATGAAAATTTAGATGATCTTTCTGATGAAGATATCAGCATTGCATTTCCGAGTAATGGACTTCTGGACTTTAATGCACAAAAAGAAGAGTTTGAAAAACAGTTTATTATCAAGGCGTTAAAGACATTTAAGGGCCGAATTAATCAGACTGCTATTCATGCCAATATTCCAAAAAAGACTTTATTAAGAAAAATTGAGAAGTACGGAATCGTGGCGAAAGAATATGCAGAACTAAAAAACTAGCATTTTTATTTTTTACAAAAAAAGTTATAAAAAACAGTTTGAAAAAATATGAAACGATATTGTTGACTCATCAAAACAGGATCGTTAGCCTGCCTCTCCAATGAATAGTCATCCGATGAAGGTAAACCCACTGCCGCCTCAAGCTTATACGAAAGAGACTTTGCAAAAAGCCTATGCTTGGCTATTAAATCAAAGTGCTTCTGTAAAAGATATGGCCTCAACTCAGGACATTCTGATCAGTCTTTATTTAAAGGCGCAAAGAAATGGTGACGCTTCTTTAGAGACTCCGAGTATTCAAAACTTTAAACAAGAGTTAAAAAATATTGCAACGATGATGGGTGACTTTCAAACCCCTCCGGCGACTGCTACCAGCAGTACCACAGCAACGACTAAAGATGTCACAGCCAATCTTGGACAATTAGACTTACAGTCCTTGCAGATTTTAAGCGATGTTAGACAAAGCCTCAATTTAAGTTCCGATATGGAAGTCCTGCGCGCGCTGATTGCATTGGGTTATAAGCAGTTTAAAAAAATGAATTAAGTCTGTTTATTTAGAAAGATCCCGGGTGGTTAGAGGCTTGCCTTTAATAATACTTTGTCCCCACTTGCGGTATCCACCTTTAAAGTAATGATCTACTATTCGTAGTAAAGGAATAGTCGTTTTTTTTTCTTTATAAAGGACGTTGAGCGAAAGTGTGTAGAAACCTCCCAATTCCAATTCATCGGCTGTATGTGGATAATTATTCCAACCCCAAATAAAAATCATTTGCTTAATTTTTTGCTCAAGACTTAATGAATTATGTAGATCCTCAATATTTTTGAATTGAGGAAATTTTTTGAAAAGTTTTTTTTTAAAAATCAATTCCTTTCTTTTTAAAATCCGCAAAGAACTGGCATTAATATTAGCTGTAAGTGTGGAATCATTTTGTGCGGTTAGCAGTAATCTTTTGATAAGCTCAGTCATTCCAGGAACAAGACTTTTGGTTTTCTCTGGAAAGCGAAATTGTAATAAAATATCATTGCCTGCTTTAAGCGCGGCGAGATTTCGATAATAGCCAGCCTCATCTGTGATGAGGTCATTTATTTCTGTCATGATCTCTTTGGGACAGGTTTTATCTTTTGGACAACGCTCGGCTATCAATAGTTTTGAGAGTTCAGATATTTTATTGGACGCGGACAGAGTACTACAAGTCGCGGCCAATTTTGGCTCAAGCATGCGAAACCGATCAAATTGTTGATCAAGTAGTGGTTCGTGAGCAGCGGCCATATACATGAGTTCATCAGTTACGATTAAACCATCATAATTAAGGCCCTTACGAATCAGGGCAATACAATCAGGATTGAAACTACAAATTTCTATTCTATTCTCACTGAGTTTGACCTTGCTGTGACTTACCATTACCGTACATGCACCAGCATTGATAGATGAGTAAAATGGCTTCAGGTCCGCGTCCTTTAGTGATTTGGTATCTTGAACTTCAACAGCCGACTTTGAATGAGGATCAGCAGATAATTGACCGATGCCCGGAAAGTGTTTGACTCCGGTACATGCGTGAGAGGTTTCAAAACACTTAAGGTACTCTTCTGCAATGATGCTATTCCACATTGGATTATCTGAAAAATGAGTTTTTCGATAGGTCTTATTAGATTTAACATCGATCCCTAAACCCACATCAATGTGATTACCATATTGCTTCATGCGAGCTGAAGTCTTCTTGGCCTGGTCACACCAAACCTTCAGAGCTTTTTGCTGACCACGTTTGAGACTAATCCGGTATTGCGCAACGTCTTTAACCCATGACTTGGATTCTAAAGTAATTTCTGAAAAAGATTTACTTGTGCTGTTGTAAAAAAATGTTGTGGAAATAAATATAATTAAAAATGGAACCGACTTCATAGGATTACTGTTCAATAAATACAAGCCCGGCTTGACAGGTATAATTCCTCTTGCCGCACTTACCGCCCCCTTCGCCGACAACATCAACGCAACTTGCATAAAAAGGACTACCAACACATGGAATTCCCGTACAACTCTGAGCCCCCCCCATGTCCGAGCAATAACTGTTTCCATTACTGTAGAAACTTGATTTAACGCCAACTCCGATCATTGTAGCTTTGAAGGTTTTACCAGAAACGGTTAATCTGACATCTCCAACAATATCAAGCGCGGCTAGTGGGTTGTTTGTACCAATGCCAATATTTCCGCCTGCATAATAAACATTACTGAGGTTTGCGGGGCTTGCCAGCCAAAACCCGTTGGCATTACTACCGACAGAAAAGCATTCAGTAATATTGTTAGCAGCGTCTAACTTAATTCTTAAGCCAATTTTTTGCTGGATATCTTTTAGACCGCTAGTTTCCCCTAGCTTAGTTAACGTTACTTTTAAACTTGCATTCCCTTGGGTGCTATTAATTGGATCAACAGCCCAATCTTGCAAAACAAACTCTTTGTACTTAAGAAGACCCGACCCATGATCTCCACCAGCAGGGTACTTAGCACTATCACTTACATCTTTAATTGCCGTTAAAGTCAGTGGACCGCGAGTTGGATTCAGTCCTCTTCTTGCTCCACCGCCCCCAGCCGAACTAAAAGAAAAAAAACACGCCGTTTTATTACTTAAAAGCTGGGTGATTTCAGTCATGACCTCGCGCTGATAGTCTTTACCTTGAATTCCTCTTTGAGATTTATTTGCGTTTGATAACATAGTCATAATACCGATTGAAACCACAGCCATTAGCCCAGCGGCCACTAAAACTTCAATTATCCCCATACCTTTTTTATTTTTCAGAAATTTTGTATATATAAACATCTGTAAATTATCCCCCGTCCTGCTGATAATGCAAGCGATGATTTATCAGTTGATTGCGCATCTTGTTTTTTGCTGTACACAGTCTGCATTTTTGCTAGACTTTCCAGATGACAACACCCCCTACCCAATCTAGTGCCCCAGACTATAAAAACACAATTCGCCTACCGCAAACTGATTTTCCGATGAAGGGCGATCTACCCATCAATGAACCAAAAACTATTGCCAAATGGGAAAGCGATAAAATTTACGCACGACTTCTTGAAAAAAATAAAAATAATCCGGGATTTACCTTACCAGATGGTCCACCTTACGCTAATGGTTCCATTCATATAGGTCATGCCTTAAATAAATCCTTAAAAGATTTTATTATAAAGTATAAGGCCATGAAAGGCCATTACGCTCCATTTGTGCCGGGCTGGGATTGCCATGGCTTACCGATAGAGCACAAAGTAATGAAGGACCTGGCCGCAATTAAGCAGGTTAAAACAGACCAAGAAGTTTTGGCCCTTTGCAGAGCTGAAGCTTCAAAATGGGTGAGTCATCAACGTGATCAGTTTAAGCGCTTAGGCGTACTAGCGGACTGGGAAAACCCCTACTTAACCATGTCGAAAGACTACGAAGCTGCAGAGATCCGAGAATTTGCAAGCGCCTTTAAGCGCGGGGTCATATACCAAGGAGTAAAACCTGTTTACTGGAACTGGACATTAAAAACGGCGCTGGCTGATGCTGAAGTTGAATATCACGACCATAAGTCGCCATCTATTTACGTAAAGTTTGAAGTTACAGATCAAGCGACCTTAAAAAAATTAGGCGCAGATAATAATAAAACTTCCTTTGTTATTTGGACCACAACTCCATGGACACTTCCGGCGAATACTGGCATCTGTCTACATCCTGATTTTGATTATGCGCTCTTCGCTACTGAAATTAATGGCCAAAAAGAAAATGTCGTCATTGCTAAAGCGTTGAAAGAATTTTTTGAAAAAGAAATCGGCCTTAGTTTATCTGAAAAGAAAACTTTTAAAGGCGCGGATCTAGAGTACGGAAAAGCCCGTCATCCGTTTATTGATCGCGACTCGTTGATTGTGCTGGGTTTGCACGTAACGGCTGATGCCGGAACTGGCTGCGTACATACAGCACCGGGCCACGGTGCTGACGATTTTAAAGTCGGACAAAAATACAATCTGCCGGTTTTAAATCCGGTGGATGATGGTGGTCTGTACACTGACGATTATGCCGAGATGAAAGGTACTAATATTTTTAAGGCCAATCCATTGATAGTTGAAAAATTGAGGACCTCTGGGCATTTATTAAAATTTTCAGAGTTTGTTCATAGCTATCCTCACTGCTGGCGATCAAAAACTCCGCTCATCTTCAGAACCACGGCCCAGTGGTTTATTGGAATTGATCAGGAGACTTCGCAGATTCGTCAAAAAACTTTAGCGGCTTTAGATGAAATTCAATTTTTTCCAGAATGGGGGCGCGCACGCTTTCAGGCCATGATTGAAAATCGTCCCGATTGGTGCCTCTCACGTCAAAGAATCTGGGGTGTACCGATTCCAATTTTAACTTGCATCGCAACAGGTGAGCCCTTAGCAGATTACAGTATTATGATGAAGGCCGCAGAGGTTGTAGCTGAAGGTGGCATCGAGGCTTATTATAAAACCGACGCTAATACCCTAGCTGGCACAAATTGGAAAAAACCAGACCAAATAAAAGAGAGTGCAAAACCTGAATTCGGCACCCAAGGTTTTAAAATCGGGCGCGATATTTTGGATGTTTGGTTTGATTCGGGCGTGTGTCATGCAGCAGTTCACTCTGCGCATTCCAGATTCGGTTTTAAAAATACTCAAGCTGATATTTATCTTGAAGGCTCAGATCAACATCGCGGTTGGTTCAACACCTCGATGCTTTCATCAATGGCCACCACCGACAAGTCTCCATTCAAGGCCCTGATCACTCATGGTTTTGTAAATGATTCTCAAGGTCGCAAAATGAGTAAGTCCTTAGGTAATGTTATTGACCCCAATGAGGTTTCTTCTAAAAGCGGTTCTGAAATTATACGCCTATGGGCTTCTTACGGCGATTATGCAAATGACATCGGCTGTGGAAAAGAAGAGCTCACCCGCGTAACTGAAACCTATCGTAAAATCAGAAACACCATGAGATTTTTACTGGGATCGACAAATGATTTTAACTTTGCGCAGGAAAAAATTGCTCCGGCACAGATGACTCAGATTGACCAGTGGATGCTACATCAACTCAATCAACTCATTACCGATGTAACCACTGCCTATGATAAGTATGAATTTTACAAAGTTTATCACCTGCTTAATAATTTTTTTACAGTAACTTTGTCGGCCACCTATATGGACATTCTTAAAGATCGTCTTTACACCTGGAAACCTGATGGCATCGCACGTAAAAGTGCGCAAACCGTACTTTACTACACCACGGGCTCTTTAATTAAAATGATGGCCCCGATATTATCATTTTTGGCCGAAGAAACTTATTCGTATTTTAAAGGAAAAACTTTAGATTCGGTTTTCTTAGAGGATTTCCCGAAGCCTTCTACAGAATGGCATCAACCAAGCTTACAAACTCAATTTGAAAAAGTTTTGAGCGTTCGCAGTGATGTGCAAAAAAAACTAGAAGAGCTTCGAACCAGCAAAACTATCGGCTCAAGCCTAGAGGCCAAAGTTGAAATCACCGCTGAAAATGATTTGCTGGCCGCACTTCGTGGCACGAACGATCTTCGTGAAATTTTAATCGTTTCCAAAGTTGATGTTCAGCCTGGTAGTTATTCGGTTTTAGCCACCAAAGCTGAAGGTGAAAAGTGTGTTCGTTGCTGGATTTATTCGACAGAAATCTCAAAAGCTGAAAAAACTCTGGGAGTCTGTCCCAAGTGTGTTAAGGCGCTCACATGATCCAGCGAAAGTATTTATTGCTAATGGGCATAACCGGATTGCTTATTTGTCTTGATCAACTGACTAAACTCTATGTTCACACGCAGTTTGAACTTCATGAATCCATACCCGTCATTCCCAATTTTTTCCATATCACTTATGTGAGAAATCTCGGCGCTGCATTTGGTTTTTTATCTCAGACTCCGCCGATCTTCAGAGATTTGTTCTTCTTAGTTATCCCTCCCGCCGCCGGTTTGATTATTCTTTATATTTTAAAAAATGTAAAAAATGAGGATACCCTGCAGGTTCTGGCGTTAAGTTCAATTTTTGCCGGCGCCATGGGTAACTATATAGATCGTTTACAGTTTCGTTATGTAATTGATTTTGCCGATTTTCACTATAACACCCTTTCTTGGCCCGCCTTTAATATTGCCGACATGGCCATCGTTGGTGGAGTTATTTTACTTATATTTCTGATGTTCAAAGAATCAAAACTGCCAGCCAAACAACCTGCGGCATGATACCTGTTATTCAACTAGCAAATACACAAATTCCGACGTTTTTTCTAGTTATAAGTATTAGTCTAAGCTGCGTCTTGATTTTACTATCGTATCGGGTTGATCAGTACGCTAAAGACCGAAAAATTGCTTTTGATATCGCACTACTCATCATGGCTTCAAGCTTTATAGGTGGTCGGTTGATGCATGTTTTTTATGAAGAGTGGGATTACTATCTCAATAACCCAAAATTGATTTTTTACTTCTGGGAGGGCGGCTTTGCATTTTTTGGCGGCCTAGTTTTGAGTTTAATTGTAGGTTTAATTTACACGCGCTATCGCAAAATTAATTTTTTAGAGTGGGCCGACTTTTTTACACCGGTCGCCTCCTTAGGCCACGCCCTGGGCCGCCTAGGTTGCTTTCTGTCGGGCTGTTGTTTTGGCTCCCAGTGTAGCCTTCCCTGGGCTTATGATGGCAAGCATCCAACTGCACTGTACTTAGCCGTAGGTGAGTTTATTATATTTTTGCTGCTTTTGCTTATTGAAAAAAAACAACTCAGTAAATTTTCCGGTGGCTTATTTGTGAAGTGGCTTCTACTGCACAGCTTACTAAGATTTAATGTCGAATATTTCCGCGACGATTTCCGAGGGCTTTTTATTAAATTTCCGGTACTCGGAAGTTTATCGATTTCGCAGATTATAAGTTTGGTTATTATAATCTGCTGTTTGGGTTTTTATTTTATGAATACAAAAAGACGGCCGACTTAAATATTCAATTTTAAATTAATCATCACTACCACCGCCACCTAATCGTCCGTATGCTCGTCCTTATACTTATAGTATTTAGCTGATATAGGCGCAACGTGCTCAACTCCGTATCTATTTCTTTTAATAAGCAAATCATTGTCTCTTACTGGCATAGTTCGGCCAGAAGGAAGCTTTCTTTTACTTTTTGGGGCATTTTCAATTTCATCATCAAGTTTTGCAAGCTCCGCACAAACTTCTTCCAATTTTTTGACGATCATTTTCCCTTCATCTGTTTTTTGAAATATCGGTTCATTGTAGTATTCATCACTACAAAGTATCGGCGCATTGCAATGCTCACCACGACAAGGTTCGCCCTCACCCCAGCTGTATGAGGCACTCAACATAATAACCAAAAATAAAAATTTCATGTTGCTCTCCTTATGGTTTATAAATTCAATTTCTTGTTTAAAGATTTATTCGAGGTTGCCATCTATCGGCCCTGTCGGCTCTTCCTCTTCTTGTTTTTTCTGATCTTTCTGCGCTTTCTTTAAAATTTTTGTTGCCATCACTGTTGCGGCCTCTCTGATGCGCTGACTTTCAGCCATCATACATGTATCAAGTAGACTATCCAACCTAGCCTTCTTATCCGCATCCTTATTTTGAAATAATATCTTAGCGCTTTTCAAGCCATTGATTACGTGCTGTGAGTAATCAAAATCGCTGGTAGTCCCTTTTGCAACCCCGAGTTTAATATTATAGGTACCCGTTTCAGTCACAATTTGAATATCATTAATGTCGTTGTTGTTAACCAGTACTTTTCCGACAGCTTTATAGGGAAATGCCGGGATATCAAGTGAAATTAATTCTTCTACACATTTTTCATCATCCCACAATTTAGCCTGAGCAAAATTTGAAAAGATTAATATTGCAAAAAACAATCCCATATATTTAAGTCGACTTATCGAAGTTGAGTTTCGTTGGTTACACATAATATCTCCTATTTTAATTTAATGGGTTTTTTTTAATGTAAATGTCATACTCATTTTTAATCACACCAAATTCAGCCAGTGCATCCTTCTGTTCTTCCTCTAGCTCTCGATATTTTTCTCGCGGTGCATCTTCATATTCTTTTAGCAATTCCTGAATACGATCACAGGAGTCTTTTAATCTTGTACTTATATCTTTTCCATTTTCTGATTCTTGAAAAACTGAATTATTATAATTCTTGTTTTTACATATCTTGTTTAAAAGCGCCCAACTGCTGGAAGTACTAAAAATAATCGCAAAAAATAAAAATTTCATGTTGCTCCCTATTAAGCGTTCACCATTATTCATTTCGGCACTTTCTGGACTGCACTTAAGTATTAAAACCCGACTCAATAAAGGCGTCTCATTTTGAAACACCAGACAAGCGTGATTTGTTCTTGTCAAAAGTTTAGACAGTTTAAACTCACTACAACACAGCTCAGCTGGTCTAAAATTTGTAATAAGTAAGTTTGACGAAAATTTTTATTAAGGAGTTTTTATGAAAAGCTTATTATTGTTACCCACATTACTAACGGTTTTGCTAATAGGCTGTAGCCCTGAGAACAGAACTAATGGCAATATCGGCGCCACGGCCACCACAAGCGGTGCAGGAGCCTGCCCGGTAGGGTACTGGTACTCGAACGGACAATGTTCTAACGGTACTAACACAACCAATTCAGCTTTTGCTTTTAATAATGGATTTTATGCAGATAACTACTCTGGCACAACTCGATTGAATATTGTGAATGCCGATAAAATGAAAGAGTTTTATAAATTAGGTATGGGAGTTTGTGATCGCGGATCACAGAGTTACCAAAATCTTGGTTCTGCGGATTGCAGCTATTATATTACTGGCTACACAGACATTATTATACAGTTTCCGGCACAGCTAAATGGTAATGCATTAGTTACTATTATTGCCAGACCTAAAGTAAATCCTTATGTTAATTACTCGGGCCAATTACCTTCTGGTTGGAATTTACTGGGTATAGCTGTAGGTTATGCTACTGGTTATTCATTACCCTATATTCCTGACATCAATTATTATAATGGAGTCGAGCGAAACCCTCTGCAAATCCAAATGACGGTATCACCTATTAATAATAACGCCGGCTTTATAGCACAGGGTTATGGCGATGCTTGGACTGGTCTTAATCAAACAGTTGTGGCCATCGAAGTAACCAGCGGTAGCGCGAATAGCACTAACTTAAATTATTCTTTCAAAATCGGTGGAGTCGCTGCAGCAACAGGTACCATGACCCGTTGCCAAACCCAAAATTGCGGTCTTTAATTAATCTATGCAAGAACGACAAATTAAATGCCCGCACTGCGGGCGTTTAACAGTTTACAATCCTAAAACCGAGTTTCGCCCATTTTGCTCGGAACGCTGTAAACTTATTGATTTAGGGGCTTGGGCTGATGAGTCTTACAAAGTACCCACCCCTCAAAACCCAGAAAACAGTATTCAGGAACTCAACTCTGATGAGTTTAACACCGGCGAAGAAGAGTAACGCGTAGCTCTTGTTTTTATCTTTTGAAAGAGTATAGTTAGACCATCAGCATCTTAAGATAAAGGGGTTTGGCCATTATGGTACTTTCGAAGTTACGTCGTATCCTGATTGGCTCCCCGTTACAGTCTGCTCATTCAGATCATGAACTTATTCCTAAATGGAAAGCTCTTGCCGTTTTATCCTCTGATGCTCTTTCTTCTGTAGCTTACGCAACAGAAGAAATTGTTATTCCACTGGCACTTGCAGCTGCCACAATACCCTTTGCGACACATTGGTTACTGCCTGTTGCCGGCGCCATTGTTTTGCTGATGTTTATAGTCGCTATGTCCTATCGTGAAACCATTCAAGCCTACCCCAATGGTGGCGGCGCCTACGTTGTTGTAAAAGAAAATCTGGGTGAGCGCGCAGGGCTGGTTGCCGGCGCCGCATTGATGATAGACTATGTGTTAACAGTTGCTGTGTCGGTTTCTGCCGGAGTTGAAAATCTGGTTTCAGCCTTTCCGCAATTGGCCAACGTGCAAGTTTTCACCTGTATCTGGATTATTTTGGTACTGATGACCTTGAGTCTTAGAGGTATCGGCGAATCCTCCACCATATTTGCCATTCCGACTTACTTTTTTATTTTTTCAATGTTCTTACTTATTGTTAACGGCTTTATTAACAATCCACATCAGAATATGAACCCGATTACTGATGTTTTACAGACGAATTATCCTGAAATCGGCGCTATACTTTTACTGCGTGCCTTTTCTTCTGGGTGTGCGGCACTTACGGGTATTGAGGCCATATCTGACGGAATTCCACTGTTTAAGCACCCGCAGGCTGAAAATGCTAAAAAAACTTTAATGTACATGGTTTTTATTTTAGCGTGTTTATTCTTTGGTTTGAGTTATTTAGTTTATGTACATAATTTGGGTCATATTGAGGGTCGTACGCTGATCTCTCAGCTCAGCACTCTGATTTTTGGAAATGGTGTGATGTTCTACATGGCCCAAGTAGGTGTTGCCCTCATTTTATTTTTAGCGGCTTCGACCGCCTATGCAGACTTTCCACGCCTGAGTTCATTTTTAGCCCGTGATCGTTATGCTCCAAGACAGCTTTCAAGTATCGGCGATAGGTTGGTTTTCTCAAACGGTATTATTGGTCTCTCCATTATGGCCATTTTGCTGGTTATATTTTTTGGCGGAAGAACTCACTATTTACTTCCCCTTTATGCGGTGGGTGTTTTTCTTTCATTTACCTTGTCACAGTCAGGCATGGTTATCAGGCATTTAAAACTAAAACAAAAAGGCTGGAAGCTTTCTGTTGCTATGAATGGCTTTGGTGCATTTTGTACAGCCATAGTTTTAGTCGTCATTTCTATTTTTAAATTTAAATCCGGTGCCTGGATGGTGATTGTGGTGATTCCGATTATGGTTTTTACATTTCATCGCATACATTTTCATTATATTATGTTTGCCCGTGAAATTTCGCAGTCACATTACGACATGCCCACCGCCGAAAAAGTAATGGACCATGTGGTGATCATTCCGATTTCGGGTTTACATCGTGGCGTGATGAATGCCATTCGGTATGGCATGAGCATTTCAAATGATGTGCGGGTTTGTTTTGTTAAAACCGATGAAGTTTCTCATGAGCGCATTATCCTGGCGTGGAATGATAAGTTCCCAGACAGAAAGTTACATGTGCTGGATTCTCCCTACAGGTCTATTTCTGGCCCAATTCTGGATTTTATTGATCAGGCCTCAAAAGAACATCCGACAGAGTTTATAACGGTGATTTTTCCGGAGTTCGTAACCGCAAAATGGCGACACCAGCTTTTACACAACCAAACAGCCTGGCTGATTAAGCTTTCATTGATGTACAAAAAAAATATTATTGTAACTAGTGTTAAGTACCACCTGACGACCACTTAGGTAGCTGATATTTTTCTGGCACCTTTCGATGCATGGCGAAAATAAAGTTAAGACCAGCGCTTGACGGCAACTTATTTTTGTTTTCTGATAAACACATCAAGGATGATAAGAAACTCAACAGGATGTAACAACAACCATCGCCGATGCTGAATAACCAGCAGAGCAATCGTCTCAAGAAGGAGAACGACAAATGAACAAAGCGCAATTGATCGAAAAGATCGCCACTGAATCAAAAATGTCAAAAACTCAATGTGAAACAATCGTTGACTGTTTTATGACTAACGTTAAAAAAACAGTTAAAAAAGGTGACGATGTTAAATTAGTTGGTTTTGGTACATTTACTAAAGCTAAAAGAAA
>JBBTEQ010000025.1:0-3958 GCA_038042235.1 Bdellovibrionota bacterium
CAAAATGTATCCGCAAAACACTATCACAACATTGCAGACCCTCAGCTTAAAAGTATTTTCTAAGTTGGAAGCCACTAAACTCGTGATGTGTTAAAATTTTTCGTAAGTTAGGATGCCCCTTAAAGATAATACCAAACATATCAAAGGCCTCGCGTTCAAACCAATCGGCACCAATCCAAATATCCGTAGCGGTTGCAATAGATTCATCCTCAGCAATTTGCGCTTTAATTCTAACACGTGAGAAATCTTTTGAACTGAATAAATGATATACTACATCGAATCTTTTATTCGAACGTGCGGGGTAGTCGACTCCGCAAATATCCATTAAAAAATCAAAACCTGCGTACTCTTTTAAGTATTGCAAAAGTGCGTGAGTGGCCACAGCAGGAACTTCAATAACATGATCGCCAACAGGAGTAGTTAAAAACTTAAATTGCTCCACACCGAATTTTGTAACGAGATCATTTTTTAAAACTTCAGGAAACTTCATTAGACTCATATTAATTACCTGTTACCTAATTGGCTGGTTGGGTTGGACTCAAGGTAAGGAGATTTCCAATTATCCTTCCAAGGGCGCGGAGTTCGGTCTTTAATCATTTTTTGCAAAGTCATGATACCATCTAAAACAGCTTCAGGAGTCGGAGGGCAGCCTGGTACGTAAACATCAACTGGAATTACTTTATCACAGCCCTGCAGAACATGGTAAGCGCGATAGAAACCGCCCGAACTTGCACAAGCTCCCATTGATAAAACATATTTGGGTTCTAACATTTGTTCATAAATACGTACTAAAATTGGCGCCATTTTTTCGGTGATGGTACCGGCCACTAAAAGTAAATCGGCTTGACGTGGAGAAAATCTTACAACCTCAGCACCGAATCTTGCGAGATCATATTTTGGACCCATCACAGACATCAATTCAATACCGCAACAAGCTGTTCCGTATGGTAAAGGCCAAAGCGCGTTTCTTTGCCCCCACGCTACGAGCGCATCGAGTTTTGTAGATAAAGCAAATGATCGCGACATGTCGTCTAGGTTTTTGGGATCAGACATTCAAATATCTCCGCACAGGTAAAATTACATTGTTAAACTACTTAATTAAATCAACAGCTTTTTATCAAATAGCATAATGTCAAAAACCCTTAGTGATGACAACGAGATATGTATGTCTCAAGTAGAACTCAAACTCTTTCAACGCGATTTGTTACTCTTGATTCGCAGATCGAAGATCTGCTAGCCAAAGTAGCAAATTTCATCTCAGCAGAGCCAATTGCACATTTTTTTAATACTGAAGGGCTGAAATAATTGCTTATTAGGGTTTAAACCAATCAAGGCAAGAACAAGCTAGATCTTTTACCATTAGGTTAAATAAATTTTTTTAATTACTTGCTGCCACGGCAGTATTGAAATGCCATGTATTTTTTTAGGGGAACATTTTAGGCATGCCACATATTTATCAGATACCTTGCCATCAAAATAGCGGTCAATTTTTTTAAGACTGTTTAACTCTTCAGGTGAGGGCTCTGAAGTTTTAACCTCAATAGCAAAGATTCTATTTTTAATTTTAATCACAAAATCCACCTCTAAGCCACCACGAGTGCGAAAGTGAAAAATTTCAGATTTTACATCAAGTGCATAACTTGAATTCTTGAGCTGGTTGAAAAATAAGTGTTCAAAAAGATGACCAATTCGATCTTGTGAGACCTTAAAATTATCAAGAACGGCGTTTACAATTCCGACATCAAATAGATAAAACTTTGGATGTCGAACAAGGTCCAATTCTTTATCAGAAGAATACGCATCAAGTTTTTCGCAAAGCAAAGTGTCTTCTAAAATTTCATAATATCTACGGGCTGCACTTCTGTTAACTTTTGATTTATTAGCAAGTTTTGTAAAGTCTAAAAATCGACCGGAGTTCTCAGCAACCACGTTTAGAAATCTATAAAACCCATGAACTTGTCTGACGAGAGCTTCATTGATAATTTCTTCTTGGAGGTAAGTGCCCGTATAGCTCCCAAGCAGTTTTGTGGCAAATTCATTTGAACTCATAAAGTAGGGCTCCGGTAGGCAACCAACAGAAAGCGCTTTAAGAGAATCCATTTTACAGTCAAGATCTAAGCAGCTTAAAGGGCCTAGTCGATAATTGAAAAGTCGGCCCGGAAGTAGGTTGGCGGAGCCACGACGCAATTTTCTTGCACTTGATCCACTTAAAAAAAATTTTATCTTAGTTTTTTTTTGATCAATAATAACCTGAATAGAATTTAATAACTCGGGAATTCGTTGTATTTCGTCTATAAAAACTGTTTTTGCCCCACTTAGAGCAATGCGAGAGTCGAGCTCATCGGGATTTGCAGTAAATGTAATAAATTCAGTCTGATCAGCTAGATTAATCGAGAGGTCAGGCTTCATATTTAATAGCAATGTGGATTTTCCAACTTGTCTTGGACCTAAGATCATCACTGACTTGGGTGATTCTGTAATTTTCTTTGAAATCAATCTGGTTATCATAAGACTATTTTATATGTAAAAATGGTCTTATTGCAACCATTTTTACATATAAGCATTTAAGCGTAAAACTGTTTACCTAGTCTTAGGTTGCGAGTAACTCCTAGCCTTTTTTATAGTATCAATTTAATACAGCACTAGATGTTCCAAAATGCCTCAAAAATTCCTATAATATGACTATGGGTAAGCAAACTCTCAAACAGCTAATTTTTATATCAGTATTTTTATTTTACTCCAGCGTTTTTGCGCAAGCAAAAGCCTCTGCTGGCGCCATGCTGCTCTTCGGTACTGGGTCCATGGGTAATTCAACTGATGCATTAAGCCGAGCTATGGCCTATACGCCGGTTATATTATTTGCGGGCTACAATATTAAAAAATTCAGAATTGGCCTTAACTATGAATATAATCTTGTGGGCCAAACGGCCGACCCCGCCGATTTTAGCAATCAAAATCTTGGTGGCAGCGGCTCAGCAATGGGTTTACGTTTAGAATTTTACGACGGAAAACAGGCCGCAGGACTTGTTTACAGAGCTAGCGAAAAATACAAACTAACTAAACCCACGGCCTTAGGCACAAGCGCCGACTACGACGGTACAGCAGGTTTTGGTTTTCAGTACTACAGAAGGATTAAAAACAAGTACGGGATAGTTCTTGATTTTTCGTCCGGCGCGATGAAAAGCTCTGCTGGCAATACGGCCGACATTCAGTGGAATCGTGTCGCACTAGGATTAGTATTTACGAATTTCGCGAAGTAAGATTTTTTTAATTACTCAAGTACACTCAGTGGAACTATTATCAGGGCTCTCGGATTTGAACTACCCAAAGAAACCTCTGTACCTACCTGCGTAATGAAGCCAGTTGCATCATCGATTCCATATACATATGCTTTAGCGTTGGTATCACCCGAAACCACTAAATATTTACTGTCTGATGTTACAGCCAAAGAGTATACACCGGCTCCCACTGGCCCCGCTATTGGAGAACCGCCTATCGCCGTTAAAAGACCTGTGGCCGAATCAACAGAATAAACACTAAATGTATTGTCAGTATTATTACTTACAAAAACATATTTTCCGTTGGGAGTAACGGCTATTTTTTTAGGACCGACACCTGTTGCAATAAAGCCAGGAGTTAGCGCCGCCAAGGCACCCGCCGCTGAAACACTATACTGATAAACTCTATTAGTTCCAACACTCAAAACATATAAATATCTTTGTATTGGATGCACAACTAAATCTTCAGGATTGGTTCCCGTTGCTACAGATAAATTAATAGTATTCAAAGCACCACTTACACTGTTTACTGAATAAGTTGATATATCTGAGGTTCCTCGATTTGCCACAAATAAATAGGCCCCATCCGGCGAAACAACTAATTCAGTAGGATTAGTCCGCGCAACGTAAGTTATGTCCGAAGAGTTTAAGGCGCCGGTCTCTTGATCGACTCTAAAAAA
>JBBTEQ010000025.1:3968-6211 GCA_038042235.1 Bdellovibrionota bacterium
TAATATTATTTGTTAAGGCCGTAGAATTTGTTAAGTAAGCAAATTTTCCATTCGGAGTGATAGCTACACTTGAAACACCTGTGCCAGTCGATTCAACATTGGTGTAGGTTATTTTACCTGGACTCGTTGCTGTCAGTTGATCAACCGCATAATAAGATACGTTATTAGAAGCTTTATTGGCCGCATACAAAAACTTTCCATTTATCGTTGCGGCAAAGTCGTTAACATTTGAAGTTCCGCCACCTGTGGCTATTGCATTTGCAGCCACTATCAATGCTCCGTTTGAGTCTAAATAATATGAATTTATTGAACTACTGCCAAAACTACCAAAATAAACAAAATTATAAAAATTCGTTGTTCCCGAGTTTGAATACCCATCACCCTTGCCGCAACTACTGATTACTAAATACAAAACCAATACCAATATCGCCGATAAAGCATGAAGATGTATTTTTTTAAAATTAAAAATCATACTTTATACCCGCGCCAAAGTTCGAATAATTTAGATTGCTACTTACTACTGAAGGCACCCCATCAAGCTGCGATCCGGAAAAATTAACAGATTCATAAAAAACTAATGGTGTTAATTTTGCAAATTTTTTAAAAATTAAATCAAATCTAAAACCATTTGGATTTGTGTACTTAAGTTTTTTACCATTTGCCGTTATGTTTGTTAAATCATAGGAGCCGTTACTAATTAAAAGTAAACCAAATTTTATTTTTTCAAAATTAATTCTAATTAGCAATGAAGTTGGGCTAATAAAAGTGCCGCGTCGGTTTCCCACTGTTGGATCAACATCGGAGTGCTGAGTCAATATTCTATAGTCCGCGCCTAAACCGATCGTGAATTTTTTAATATTTATACCTAATCCCACGCCTAAATTAAATGAGCCTATCGTCGGCGCCGCTGCATCAGTTGCTATCTTGGCACTTCCATATCCAAACATAGAATTTATTTCAAACAAAAAACGTCTTGATTTACCACCAGCTTGTGAAAAGGCCATCATTGGAAAAGTAAAAATTAGTACTAAGACTAAGCGTGCCATCAAAAAGTGATTCCTATGATACCCGGGCCGTTACCAATAACATAAGATGCAGGACTGGCAGGCGTTAGAAGCCCCGTCGCTAAATCTCGAACAAAAACTGAAACTGAATTTGCCGCCGTATTTGCGGTAAATACAAACTTACCATCGCCTAGAATTCTAACATCATTCGGTCCATCCCCAGTCACCCAATTACCAATTTCTGTTAAAACCCCGTTTGTCGTATTAATGTTGTAACCATATGCTCTTCCCATTCCAGCAGCATCATTACCACGTGCTGTAACATAAACTTGGCTACCAGTTTTATCAATTTCTACACCCGATCCATTTCTTGCATCAGCCGTAAGATAGGTATCGATTAAAGTTAGCGCTCCTGTACTTTGATCTATTGACATAGCTGTTACTGCACCTTTACCACCTACAAAAGCATTTGAGGCATTTCCGGCGTATAAAAATTTTCCTGTAGGATGGACTGAAATCGCATCAGGGCCATCACCGCTTGCATATGTTCCGATGATTCCTAATGTGCAATTGGTCGTATTCAGAGTATAAGCCGAAATATTATCTGAACCATAGTTTGTGACAAAGACAAAACGATTAAACGGGTCAATAGCTATAAACCCTGCCTGCGTGCCGCCTGCGTAATCAGAAACTTTTGTTAGCGCACCGGTCGACTGGTTAATTATGTAACTGGTTACCGCAACACCTGCCACGGCTAAGAAGTTACTGGCAATTAAAAATTTACTATCTTTTGATACAGCAACCGCATCTACACCGTTACCCGCAGCATAGGGGCTACCTGGAACGGCCGTTAAATCACCCGTAGCATGATTAATAGTAAAACCCGCAATTTGATCTGCTGAAACTCCGGCTGAGTAAACCCAAGTATTTGTTGAATCTACATCAACGCCGTAAGTACCATTCGGAACAGCTGTCGTACCAAGCTGTGTAATGTTCCCTGTTAATGAATCAATTCTCATTCTGCTAAGAGCTGATGCGCCACTCTGATTAGAGGCATACAAATAAGAGTTATACGAAAAGCCATTAAATAAGGTGCCGGTAATACCACTTGTGTTGAGTACAACGACATCAACAACAGAGGCAAAGTGATAAGGTATGGTACATGTAATAGATGTGGAGTCTACAACAGTTGGGCTGGTACATTCAGTGCCCCCAATCGTAACAGTTGCTCCAGCCAGA
>JBBTEQ010000026.1:0-8042 GCA_038042235.1 Bdellovibrionota bacterium
GATTAGTAATTTAAAAAAGTGGCGATCCCTTGTGGATACGGCTTGGAAGACTTCACTTTTTCATCGGAAAGGTAGCACTTGTGGTCAGATTGAAATCACAACTGTGGCCTATCCTTATGATAACTCTGGTACACCAGAAATGTATACGGGATGTGGAACTCCCGGGTTTACCGCTCAAGTACCCGGAACATTTAATGCGAATGGCAATTTAATTCAGCAGGGGAGTAGCCCAACTTCTGGTTATAATTGTGACTGGCAAAATATTTTTGCAGGTAATGGCAATGGCAGCGGTTGTTATATATATGTTCCCAATAAGTGGATCACTTTTTATTATAAGATTCATTTGGGTGACATGACTGGTGGAAAAAACAGTAGCGTTCAGGCTTTTATTTCTATGGATGGTGGCGAGTACAAGCAATTTGTAAATGTAAATGCTCTTCCCCTATTTTCAGATGGTCCCGGTCTGAATAAATATGATGAGATCACTTTAACTCCTTATATGACAGGTCTTAAGGTTGCCGCCGGTGTTGATGCTCACATGTGGTTTGATGAACTCATTGTTTCAGCCCAACCCATTGCGGCTCCAGGGTTTGGAGGGACTTCTCTTCCAAATCTTAAGGCCCCAATGAATCTTCGTGTGCAGTAAGTGCTAGTTAGCCTTTGTAGATGTGACAAGAAAGGAATTTTATGCGTTTAAGTCTATTTAATATTCTCGGACTTCTGACGCTACTATGGTTTTCAGTTTTACAGGCTCAGATACTTGATGCTGGTATTTATCCGCCTCCAGTCGGAGGTACTTATGATTACAATACTTTTAAACCGGGCGCGGCGGGATTTCCAGCTTTGGGTGGTACTTACGTTGATCCGGTTTTTGGCAGTACGATCAGACGTATAACAAATATCGGTGCCAAGGTGGGTGACGACGATTCTTATTCACACAACTGGTCTAATGCTAACGGTACTTATCTGTTTTATACGGGTGATGCTATGCCAGCTCTTTCGATTCTCAACACCACAACTGGAGCGCTTGCTTATAGTGGGCAACCTTTTGGCACCTCTCGTTACGAAATTAACTGGCACCCTACCGATCCGAATAAGTATTTTTATCTTAGTGGATCTAATCTGATGGAACGCAACTTAACAACACAAACATCTGCAACGCTTCGTACATTTCCGGGAGCTTTACAACTGATGGGTGGATCTTTAAATTGGGTAGATAGAACCGGAGATCTTTTTGTGGTTATGTATGGTGGTACTGCAAAGGTTTGGAAACGATCTACAAATTCACTTTATACTGGTTCGGTAACACCACTCAACGGTGGTGGTTGGGTTTCTATCACCCCAGACGGAAATTATTTAGTTACGGCAGCGGGCCCAAGTGCTCCACCTAATATTGAACACCATTCCTATCAGATAAATCATGCGACTACGAGTATTGGCGGTACACCTACTCAGTTTTGGGGTTTATGCGGAGATCATGGTGTACTGGTGTCGGCTACGAATGGGAAAAACTACTTTATTACCTTTGACTGTAACGATAAGCCCGGGCTTTATCGAGTGGATATTACTCTTAATCAAGCAGGGAAAACTTATGCTCAGCAGCAAGCCGCCAATCAAAAATTGGTTACGCTGTCTTTCGGTCCGCCGACCAATACTAACGATGGGCATTTGACCTCGGTGCAAGTTGGTCCCAATGCCAACTGGGTTTTCTTTGATAGCGAATCATTCAGTACTGATGGATTTAATGGAAGCACCAGTAACTGGGTCGCTTACAAGTCGGAAATTATGGTGATGAATGTTTTAACTTTAGAGGTCCGCCGTCTGGCCCACCATCGTTCGCGTGGTATTAATGCGCCAAGTGTTGGGTATTATACCCAACCGCGAATTTCTGTATCGTGGGATGGGTCCTTTGTTTCGTGGGCCAGTAATATGAATATTTCTTCGCCTGTTGGATACGCTGATATCTATGGAATCAACAACCCGCTTGGTCCTATTGTCAGCATACCAAAGAGCAAAGCCCCAACGAATCTTCGTATTCTGTGATATATTTTGAAGTTTAAATTAAACAGTGATGTTAAAATCTCTTAAAACTTGATTAAGCGAAGTTTTCTTATTGGTGGATTCTTGTCTTTGACCGATAATCAAGGCACAGGGAACGCCGAACTCACCAGCGGCAAAAGTTTTATTTTCTACTCCGGGGATGACCACCGAATTGGCGGGCACAGTGCCTTTTGTAATTTTTGGACCTGCTGATGATGTGACATTTATAATTTTTGTTGAAGAGGTCAGCGTTACTCCAGCACCTAAAACCACTCCTGGTTCTAAATGCACACCCTCAACTACGATGCACCGGCTACCGATAAAACAATCATCTTCAACAATAACAGGCTGAGCCTGAGCGGGCTCAAGCACTCCACCAATGCCGACGCCGCCGGATAAGTGCACGTTACTGCCGATCTGGGCACAGGAACCAACGGTAGCCCAGGTATCGATCATGCTGCCGCTGCCAACATAGGCGCCGATATTAACAAAAGAAGGCATAAGTATGGCGCCTTTCGCAACAAAACTACCAAAGCGTGCGACAGCAGGTGGAACCACGCGTACCCCTTCTTGGCCTGTCCATTTTTTCATAGGGATTTTATCGAAATAATTCATAGATCCGCTATCAAGTAATGTACTGTTTTGAGTTTTAAAATAAAGCAGAATAGCTTTTTTGATCCACTCATGTGTGATCCATTGGTTATCGATCTTTTCACAGACGCGAATTTCACCTTGATCAAGTTTATGAATTATCGAGTGAATCGTCTCGAGATTTGCGGACAGAGCTTCTTCGCCTCTCATTATTTTTTCATATATTTCAGTGATCTGAGTTTTCATCTGGATTTTCCGTTTATCTATTTCTGATTTTTTCAGTTATTTTAAGGCCCGCGATTAGGGCTGGAACGTGAATTTTTAAAACTTGATCAAATTGCAAGTCACGCTGAATTTCGTAGGTCAGGGTGGGGATTTTATTTTCTATACCGGCATAAGTGCCCAAAGATCCAGGAGTCGGGTAGCCAATATAAGGCTCAATTTTATATCCGGTGTGTTCAGATATAACGACGGCTTCTGGAATTTCACCATTGGTGTTGAGCATGGGCTCCCATGAATGCAATGAAATAATTAAATCTAATTTATTATTTTTTATAAAGGTAACCAGAGCCTGATTTTCTTTTTCACTCAGAGCCGTCGGCCCCGGATTGTAACGCTCTTGGGCGGCAATTGGCGTCCAATCTTTGGTGGGTAGATTTCGGTTGAGGTCTACTTTGTTCGAATTGCAGCGGTTATTAGTTAAGACCCCTTCTGGGTTAAATTCAGGAATCAGGCTTATATTAAGATCTAAAGAATAATTATGTCTGAAGGCCTCAAGTAGGCCACGGGCGGCTATAACACCTTCAGGCTCATCGCCATGGACCCCGCCAATGATTAAAACATGGGCTTTTTTATCAGGATTGAGTTTAGCTTTAAAGCGGTAGGCGTGAATTGGTAAATTTAATTTGGTTTCACCGAATTTGAACATTTCCATATGGGCTATATTCGTGCAAAATATTAACAATGTCACGCAAGCTTTTACAATATCATAAGCACGAACTTCACTTTGGATTAAATTCCGTAAACTTGAGTGATTATATCAAAAATTATAAGCAGCCGCTGATTATTTATGATCTCGCTATTATTAAAGAACGAATTGCTTGGATTCAATCCTGGAGGCAGTTGGGAAAGCTGCACTTTGCGGTTAAGGCCAACTTTAATTTAGATATTTTGAAACTAATTAAAAATATGAATTGTGGCGCCGATGTGGTTTCAGTGGGAGAAATAAAACGAGCACTGGAAGCCGGTTTTACGCCCGGGGATATTATTTTTTCAGGAGTGGGGAAATCTAAAGAAGAGCTGGCTTGGGCCATTGAAAGAGATATTTACCAAATTAATGTAGAAAGCCTTTCAGAAATAAACAAAATTTCACTGATTGCAAAAAAGTTAAATAAGTGTGTCAGTTTGGGCTTAAGAATAAATCCCGAAATTGATGCTGAAACTCATAAATCAATTTCGACGGCCTTAAAAGATTCTAAATTCGGCCTGGATTTTGATACTGCCAACTCTGCAATAAAGTTAATTTCTGAAAACCCGCTGCTGCAACTGAAAGCCCTAAGCTTTCATCTGGGTTCGCAGATTATGAACGTTAATGTTTTTGAAAAAGCTTTAAATGTGATGAAACCTTTTTACCTTAAGGCTAAAAACAAATGCCCCGAGCTTGAGCGTTTTGATCTGGGCGGTGGAATTGGCATCGACTATAAAAATTGTGATTCTGAAGATGATCATAAGAGGTGGCTGGAGTTGCAGACTTTGTTTGATAATGAGCTCAAAGATTTCAATGCTTTTTTTATTTTAGAAATCGGAAGATTTTTAGTAGCCAGGAGCGGAGTGATGATTTCTCGTGTTGAAATTATTAAACAGACCCCTCATAAGAAATTTTTAATATTAGATGCGGGTATGACTCATTTAATGCGTCCGGCTCTCTACGGTGCTTATCACGAAATTTTACCGCTTAAACAGTCGCTGGGGCCTAGCCAGATTTACGATATTGTGGGGCCCATCTGTGAATCAACAGATGTACTGGCTGAAAATCGAAGTGTTACTTCTGTGGCCGAAGAAGATTTTGTCGTCATCTGTGATGTGGGTGCCTATGGATCGGTGATGGCGTCACGCTATAATTTAAGAGATGAAGTTGTTGAGATTATTATCGCGTAATGATTTTAGAAAATAATTTTTTATGTGGGTTTCTTTTTGCAGCAGCTTTTTTTTTTGAAGGTCCCGGATCCCGATGTTTACCCTTGGCACGGCGTCCCGACGTCAAACATCGGGATGAAGAGTGAGCTCGTTAATTAAACCAAACAAGCAAATCTGTCTTGCTAAGCTAGATAACAGAAACAGTTTCAAAATGTATCTGTTTGCTCATTACGGAACATAAGAGTTCATTCGAAAGAGTCTCGAACTGCAGGCTGGCGTCGGTCAGCGCGATAGTTAGCGAACTCTGAGGGATTTCAGATGGATTTAAAACTCCGTTTTTAAAATCATCAGCTAGCAATTGAGAAATGGCCTCACCTGAATCTACTAAATGCACATAATTACCGAATATTTTCTTTATGGCAGTTTTTAGTAACGGGTAGTGCGTGCAACCTAATACCACGGTGTCGACACCTGAATTTTTTAAATGGTTTAAATAGCGAAAAGCAATCAAGTTGGTGACAGGATCTTCATACCAGCCTTCTTCAGCCAGCGGTACAAATAGCGGACAGGCCTGAGATAAAACTTCGGCCTCGGGCAGAATTTTTTTAATTTTTTTTGCGTAAGATTCAGAGGAGATTGTAGCCCGAGTGGCCAGCACCGCAATTTTTTTATTTTCAGTTACTTTGCAGGCTAGAGCTGCACCCGGATCAATAACATTATAAATTTTCACGCCATCAAAACTAACTTCAGGACTTATTTTATCAATTTGAGTTGAGGCGGTATTGCAGGCGACGACAATGGCTTTAACATTTTTGGAAATCAAAAATTTTATATTTTGCAGTAAATATTTTTTAACTGTTTCAGGAGATTTAGAGCCATAAGGAAGCCTGGCCGTATCACCCAAATAAATAAAACTTTCTTTAGGAAAATCTTTGACTAGTGCACGTAGTACAGTAATACCGCCGATGCCTGAATCAAAAACCCCGATAGGTCTGTTATCATGACCTTTAGCGGACACCATGGGCCCTTGATTCAGAGATGCCATTTGCCGACATTTCCATAAACTGCGCTTTGAGCTTTAACTCTTCAATTGTTACCGCATTCACATAACTCATGCCGCTGCGAATTCCACCGGTCAGTTCATGAATAACATCTGCCACATGACCTTTAACGGTGACAAAAGTTGATTCCCCTTCTGGGGCCATGCCCTTAGGCATATCACCGCGCCAAGAGATCTGCGCTTTTTTAGAAGCCATTCCGCGATATTGTTTTTTACCGTTCACAATGTCTCCCGGAGTTTCAATTGTTCCAGAGAGCATACTCCCCAGCATAATAATATTAGCTCCAGCAGCAAAAGCTTTCACCATATCTCCAGAGGTTCTAATTCCGCCGTCTGCAATAACTGGAATTCCATAGGATTCAGCAGCCTCTGCACAAAGGGCGATGGCGGTTAATTGAGGAACTCCGGCACCGGTAATAATTCTTGTCGTGCACATCGAACCCGGTCCAATTCCCACTTTAATGGCGTCAGCTCCGGCTTCAATCAAATCAATGGCCGCTTCTGGCATGGCCAGATTTCCGGCGATCACTTCAAGGCCAGAAAATTTATCTTTCAACCATTTTAAAGTATCCATCATGTGCACCGAATGCCCATGCGCAATATCAATCGTCATCAGATTTACACCGGCCTTAACCAGGGCCTCCGCACGCTCTTTGTAATCGCCATTCACACCAATACTGGCCGAAATTATAGTAGCACCAGCCTCTTTAACCAACCTAACTTGCTCCACCTGCTGATCCACATTCATAAAGCGATGCAAAATTCCCAGCCCACCCATGTTATGCATGGCAATTGCCATATTGGCTTCAGTTACGGTGTCCATATTCGCCGATAAAATCGGGGTTTCTAAAAATTTAGTTTTAGTCAGATGCGATTTTAAAGAAGGGTCGCGCCTTGATTTGACTTCAGATTTTTTAGGAATAATCAGCACATCATCAAATGTCAGACCGTGATCTCGGTTTTTAATATCTTTCCAGTTAAACATAAGCGCCATTGGTAGCCTCAATCTTATTTTTTAGGTTATTTTCGAAGTTGTTTAAAAATTTAATAAATAATTTTAATATAATAAAATGAAATAACAGTTCTATAACACTTTCAACAAACGTCAAAGCAGTGGCCGAAATCGGGTGCTCTGAAAAAACTCTAAGCTCATCAAAAAGTGCATAAAACATAATTGGAATAATCACATAAAAAAGACCCACCCAGAGTTTAATACTCCACCAAAATTTTTTAGAAATTTCGGTAGAATATTCTAAAGCGTCCACTTCGCCATTTTTATAACGTTTTGAAAACATCACCACAAAGGGTGCTAAAAGATAATCGATATATTTAATTACTCCGGGGATAATTAACAAAAAAGACCATAAAAAAACTTTACCCATGGAGCGTAGGATTTCAATTAAACTCAGTTCAATGTTCTCAGCAAAAAAAACACTCATTTTATTTTCGACTTTTTGCTGATTTGAAACTAATAAAAAAGCACAGAGTAGTGAAATGACTAACGGAAATAAAATAGCACTCAGAATTGAAATAAAACCCCAGAACCAGATGATATTACTTAGCCCATCTTTTGAGCTGATAAGCTCTTCCACCTGTTTTTGTAGATATAGGTCGGTTAAATTAGAAAAAATAAGAGCTGAAAATATCAGCAAAAAGATAGGATTAAGAACAGCTTTAAGATTGAATTTCTTCACTTGTAACATCGCTAGGAAAGCATTCAATGAGAACGCTTTGCTGTCAACCCTAAGAGCTGTGCGCGGAACAAAATTCGTGACAAAGATTATGAAAGCGTATTAGTTTTGTCAGTTCCATTAGTTATACAGTGCCCTGGTGGCGAAATTGGTAGACGCACAGGACTTAAAATCCTGAGCTTCCAGGAATGGGGCGTGCCGGTTCAAGTCCGGCCCAGGGCACCAAAATACTTAAGATTTAACTCAAGCCGCTTTTTCCCTAGCAACCCAAAGGTCGTATTCAGCTTGTATTCGCACCCACATTTCGGCGGTAGTCCCCAAAACTTTTTCTAAGACCAATGCGAACTCCGGAGAAATTCCTCTTTTTCCATTAATTATTTCATTTATTTTTCGAGGAGAACAGCCACATTTTTCACTCAATTGAGTTTGGTTAAGGCTCATTTCTTTCATGTAGATCTCGTTAAGAACTATTCCTGGGTGGGGATGCTAAAAAAATTACTAAAACTGAGATTGAGCTCTTAAAA